>DATCYH010000035.1:0-2715 GCA_036570405.1 Nocardioides sp. | reverse complement strand
ACCGGAACGTCGACGGACGGGGTGCGGATGTCGAAGTCGCGCACCAGGCGCTCGGCGTTCTCGCGGATCGCCCGACGGTCCATGCGGATGCGCTTCGAGTAGGGCGCTCGCCGGGTGAGGTTGAGCACCAGGTTGTCGGACACCGGGAACGACGGGATCAGCCCGTCGCGCTGGCGGTCCTCGGGGACGTGCGCGACCCCGAGCTCGACCATGCGTCCCGGGTCGGCGAAGGTGACGTCGGCACCGTCCAGCTCGATGCGTCCCGCGGTGGGCCGCCGGAGGCCGACGATGGCCTGCACCAGCTCGGACTGGCCGTTGCCCTGCACGCCGGCCACGGCGACGATCTCGCCGGCCCGGACGTCGAAGGAGACGTCGGCGACGGCGAGCTGGTCGCGCTCGTCGCGCACCCGCAGGTCCGAGACGCGCAGGACGACGTCGGTGGGCTCGGCCTCGCTGCGGTCCACGACCAGCTGCACGTCGCGGCCCACCATCGCGGAGGCCAGCTCCTGCTCGTCGCTGTCGTCGGGCGTGGTGGTGCCGACCACCTTCCCGCGCCGCAGGATCGTGATGGTGTCGGCGATCGCCCGCACCTCGCGCAGCTTGTGCGAGATGAAGATCACCGAGCGCCCCTCGTCGGCGAGCCGCCGGACGATCTCCAACATGTCGTCGATCTCGGTGGGGGTGAGGACCGCGGTGGGCTCGTCGAGGATGAGGCAGTCGGCCTCCCGGTAGAGCGCCTTCAAGATCTCGACGCGCTGCTGCACCCCGACGGGCAGGTCCTCCACCATGGCGTCAGGGTCCACGTCGAGGCCGTGGCGGGCGGACAGCTCCAGGACCCGGCGACGGGCCGCGCCACGATCGAGCACGCCGGGCGCGGAGGTCGGCTCGACGCCGAGCATGACGTTCTCGGCGACGGTGAACACCGGGACCAGCATGAAGTGCTGGTGCACCATGCCGATGCCGGCGCGGATGGCGTCGGCGGGGGAGCCGAAGGTGGTGGGGACGCCGTCGAGCAGGATCTCGCCCTCGGTCTGGCGGTACAGGCCGAACAGCACGTTCATCAGCGTGGACTTGCCGGCCCCGTTCTCGCCGAGCAGCGCGTGCACCTGGCCGGGCTCCACGACCAGGTCGACGTCCTCGTTGGCGGTCACGCCGGGGAACCGCTTCGTGATCCCGCGCAACTCCACCTGCATCGCCCCGGATGTCTAGCGCGCCCGTTGCGGCCGGACGCGGCAGAGGCCGGGTGCGGACACCCGGCCTCTGCCATCGCGTGTGCGTGAGCTCCGCCCGAAGCGGACGAAGTGCTCCTACCCGAGGGTGGTCGGGATCGAGCCGTCGATGATCCCGGCCCGGATCTCCTCGAGCTCGGACTTGATCTCGTCGGGGACCTGGTCCTCGAACTCGTTGAACGGGGCCAGCTCGACACCGTCGTTCTCGAGGGTGCCGCTGTACACGCCGCCCTCGAACTCGCCGTTGGCCGCTGCCGTCACCGCGTCCTTCACCGACACGTCGAAGTTCTTCTTCACGCTGGTGAGGAACAGGTCGCAGGCGTCGGGGACGGACTCGCAGCCGTCGGTGTCGACCCAGATCAGCTTGGCGGCGTCGCCGCCGGCCCGGATGGCCTCGATGGAGCCCTGGCCGACGGGACCGGCGACCGGGAGGATGATGTCGGCGCCCTGGTCGAGCAGCGACTCCGTGGTCTGGCGGCCCTTCGAGAGGTCCTCGAAGTCACCGGTGAACAGGCCGTCGTCGTCGGCGGTGCTCCAGCCGACGAGCTTGACGTCGGTGCCCTTCTGCTCGTTGTGGTACTCGATGCCCGCCTCGAAGCCCTTCATGAAGATGGACACGGTGGGGATGTTCAGGCCGCCGTAGGTGCCCACGGTGCCGCTCTCGCTCATCGCCGCCGCGACGTAGCCGGCCATGAAGGCAGCCTGGTCGGTGGCGTAGGTGAGGCCGAGCACGTTCTCGTACTCGGTCTCGTAGGCGTAGTCGACGATGGCGAAGTCGGTGTCGGTGTTCTCCTGGGCGGCCGCCTCCGTGGCATCGCCGAGCAGGAAGCCGACCGTCACGATGAGGTCGCACTCCTGCTCCACGAGCGTGGCGATGTTCGGCTCGAAGTCGGCGTCGCTCTGGGACTCGAGCACCTTCGGCTCGAAGCCGATCTCGTCGGCCGCTTCGACGAGGCCGTTGTAGGCGTTCTCGTTGAAGGAGCGGTCGTCGACGCCACCGGTGTCGGTGACCTCGCAGGCGAGGAAGTCGCTCTCCGCCTCGTTCCCGGCGTCGCTGGTCTCGGTGTCGGTCTCGGAGGACGTCTCGTCGGTGTTCTCGGCAGCCGTGTCGCCGTCGTCGTCGTCGCCGCACGCAGCAGCGATGAGGGACAGGCCGAGCAGCAGCGCGAGCAGCCGCATCCAGCGTGGGTTCAGCACAGGGGATCTACCTCCAGGTGGTCCGGTGCACGGGTGTGCTGCGGACCGGGGTCGTGTGGGACGGCGCGACCGTACGGCTCGGTGGACCTGGGGACAATGATCCAACTGCGTCTGGTGACCAAGGTCCCGATGGTGCGGTCCGGTAGTGTCCGCGGTGCGCCGCAGGAGACCTGGCGCGGGGAGCTCGGGGCGAACCGGGCTGAGAGGGTGGCTGCACGCCGTCACCGACCCTGGAACCTGATCTGGGTAATGCCAGCGGAGGGAACGTCGTGGACCTCGACCGTCCGCC
>DATCYH010000034.1:0-1836 GCA_036570405.1 Nocardioides sp. | reverse complement strand
ATCCGCGACGAGGCGCATCGGTTCGCGATCACCCATCACCGCGGCCGTCGCTCGAAGACGATGGTGGAGAGCCTGCTCGACGACGTCCCGGGTCTGGGGGAGGTCCGCCGCAAGACCCTGATCAAGCACTTCGGCTCGCTGCGCAAGCTCAAGACGGCAACGGTCGAGGAGCTGGCGCAGGTCCCCGGTATCGGTCCGGCAACGGCTGCGGCGATCAAGGATGCAGTGGGGGCATCGACCAGCAAGACTGTCAGCGTGAACACCGCCACCGGGGAAGTCGAGGAGCACTGATGCCAATGAGCACACCCGAATCCGACGAGCGAGCCGGCGAGCTCGTCGTCGTCACCGGGATGACCGGTGCCGGCCGGTCCACGGCCGCCAAGGAACTCGAGGACCTCGGCTACTTCGTGGTCGACAACCTGCCGCCCTCGCTCCTGCCCGACATCGTGCACCTGGTCAACGAGGACTCCGGCACCGACCAGCCGATCGCGGTGGTCGTCGACGTGCGCTCGGGTGCCTTCTTCGAGACCCTACGTGCCAACATCGAGCAGAAGGCGATCAGCCGCCGGACCACGCTGCTCTTCCTCGAGGCCGACGACGACGTGCTGGTCCGCCGACAGGACGCCGCACGGCGTCCGCACCCGCTCCAGGAGGGGGGCCGGTTGCTCGACGGGTTGCAGCGCGAACGCGCGGTGCTGGCGCCGCTGCGCGGCACTGCCGACGTCCTGGTGGACACCAGCAACCTCAACGTCCACCAGCTCGCCTCGAAGATCGCGGAGCACTTCGGCACCCCCGAGGCGATGACGCTCAAGATCACCGTGGTCAGCTTCGGGTTCAAATACGGCATCCCCGTCGACGCGGACTTCATGGCCGACATGCGCTTCCTGCCCAACCCCTACTGGGAGCCCGACCTGCGCGCCATGAACGGCACGGACCCGGACGTCTCCGACTACGTCATCACCCGTCCCGACGCACAGCAGTTCATCGATCAATTCGTCCCCGTCATCGCCACGGCGGCCGCGGGCTATCTACGCGAGGGCAAGCGGTTCCTGACCGTCGCGATCGGCTGCACCGGCGGCAAGCACCGGTCGGTGGCGATGAGCGAGGCAGTCGCCGCGCGGCTGCGGGAGCAGGGCTATGACGCCCGCGCCCAGCACCGCGACCTGGGGAACGAGTGAGCGGCCAGGTCGATGCCTCCGTCGTCGCCCTCGGTGGGGGGCACGGGTTGCACGCATCGCTGTCCGCCCTGCGACGGGTCGTCGACGAGCTGACCGCGATCGTCACCGTCGCCGACAACGGCGGCTCCTCGGGCCGGCTGCGCGGGGAGTTCGGCGTGCTCCCGCCCGGGGACCTGCGGATGGCGTTGGCCGCGCTGTGCGGCGACGACGAGTGGGGCCAGACCTGGGCGCGACTGCTGCAGCACCGTTTCGACGGCACCGGCGAGATGAAGGGGCACACCGTCGGAAACCTGCTGATCGTGGGCCTGTGGGAGCTGCTCGGCAACCACGTAGCAGCCCTCGAGTGGGTCGGCCGACTGCTCGGCGCCCACGGGCGGGTGCTGCCGATGGCCATCACCCCGATGGACATCCACGCCGAGGTGCGCGGCCTGGACCCTGCGGACCCCGATGCGCTCACGCACGTGCAGGGACAGGTCGCGGTCGCCCGCACCGAGGGGCACCTGACCGGGATCCAGCTCGATCCTCCGAACCCCGAGCCCTGCCCCGAGGCGATCGAGGCGGTCAACGGCGCCGACTGGATCGTGCTCGGCCCCGGCAGCTGGTTCACCTCGGTGATCCCGCACCTGATCGTGCCCGGCCTGCACCGGGCCATCGCCGG
>DATCYH010000033.1:0-3074 GCA_036570405.1 Nocardioides sp. | reverse complement strand
GAGGACGCCATCGACGCCGACATGGTCGACGGCGACCACGGCAACGTCGTGGACGCCGTACTGCTCTGGTGGCGTGATGACGACGGCGACCTGGTCGACGCACTCGTGGACGCCCTGACCGACCTGGTCGGTGGTGGCGTCATCTGGCTGTTCACCCCCAAGGTGGGTCGCCCCAACGCCGTGGACGCGGCGGACATCGCCGAGGCCGCCCCGATCGCGGGCCTGTCCCAGACGACGACCGCCTCGGTCAGCAGCGAGTGGGCCGCCACCCGCTTGGTCGCCCCCAAGTCGGCCCACTGATCCACCGCCTGCACCAGTCTCCGGCCTGACTGGGCCGGAGTCGACCACCCACGCCATCCGGCGCTCCCGAAGGGATCCATCATGGGCAAGACGCGCGAGAGACTCGCCAGTGGCGCGACGTCGGCCAAGGTGCTGCTCGGCGCTGGCATCGTGGAGCCGTTCGGCCCGCGCAAGCTCGTCGGCCTCGCCGGGACCGTCCTCAGGTGGGGCACTGGACCGGCCGGCGGGTTCACCACCCTCGCGGTGCGCTATCCGGATCGCCCCGGCCTGATCGACGAGCTCGGCACGCTCACCTTCGGTGAGCTCGAGCAGCGCAGCAACGCGCTGGCTGATTCGTTGCGCAAGCAGGGCATCCGCGAGGGTGACTCGGTGGCGGTGATGGCCCGCAACCACCGTGGGTTCGTCGACGCGACACTGGCCATCGCCAAGCTCGGTGCCGACATCCTCTATCTCAACACCGCCTTCGCTGGGCCACAGCTGGTCGACGTGCTCGCGCGCGAGAAGCCGAGAGCCGTCATCCATGACGAAGAGTTCACCGACCTCCTGCAGGGCGCCGCGGTCGAGAACCGCATCCTGGCCTGGGTGGACAGCCCGGACCCTGCCGTGGCGAGCCTCGAGTCGCTGATCGCCTCGGGCAGCCCGGCCGCACTGGCACCGCCGAAGCGGCACGCGAAGGTCGTCATCCTGACCTCGGGCACCACCGGGACTCCCAAGGGCGCCCCACGCAAAGAGGCAGGCATCCCTGCCGCGGTCTCGCTGCTCTCCCGGATGCCGCTCAAGGCTCGCTGGCGCACCCACATCGCCGCACCGCTCTTCCACACCTGGGGCTTCGCGCACCTGATGCTCGGGATGCTGCTCGGCTCGACCGCGGTGCTCAACCGTCGCTTCGAGCCGGAGACCGCACTGGCCACCGCCACCTCGACCGGCTGCAAGGCCATCGTGGTGATCCCGGTGATGCTGCAACGGATCCTGCAGCTGCCCCAGGACACCCTCGAGAAATACGACCTGTCCGCTGTCGAGGTCGTCGCGGCCTCGGGCTCCGCGCTGCCCGGTGACCTGGCCCTGAAGTGGATGGACACCTTCGGCGACAACCTCTACAACATCTATGGCTCCACCGAGGTCGCCTATGCCTCGATCGCCACGCCTGAGGACCTGCGAGCCGCACCGGACAGTGCCGGGAAGCCGCCGCACGCAACCGTCGTACGCATCTTCGACGAGTCGGGCAACGAGGTCCCGCAGGGCACGTCGGGCCGGATCTTCGTCGGCAACGGACTTCTGTTCGAGGGCTACACCGGCGGTGGCAACAAGGAGCTCATCGACGGACTGATGTCCTCGGGCGACGTCGGCCGCTTCGACGAGTTCGGCCGGCTCTACGTCGAGGGACGCGACGACGAGATGATCGTCTCCGGTGGCGAGAACGTCTTCCCCAAGGAGGTCGAGGACTGCCTGGCGCGCCACGACGGCGTGGTCGAGGCGGCTGCGATCGGCATCGACGACGACGACTTCGGCACACGCCTGCGGGCCTTCGTGGTCACCTCCGGCGACGTGGACGAGGAGGAGCTCAAGGCGTGGGTGCGCAAGAACCTGGCCCGCTTCAAGGTCCCCAAGGAGTTCGTCTTCCTCGACGAGCTCCCGCGCAACGCCACCGGCAAGGTGCTCAAGCGCGAGCTCACCGAGTGGCAGCAGGACTGACTGCCTGACCCCCGCCGAGTCCCACGCGCCGAGCCGTCAGTTGTTGACACGCCCCCTCGTCGAGTCGGCAGTCGTTGACGGCTCAACTCGTGGCCGTCCAGACGTGGGCCGCACAACTCAGCGCTGCTACCGGACGATCGCGTAGCAGGAGATCCGGCGCTCGCCGTTCCTCCAGGCCCGCTCCGAAGGCCAGGTGGCCCACCACTGCGCGGTGCCCGCCACTTTGGTGCACCGGGACTCGGCCCAGCCCATGAACGCCTTGTCGGAGGGAAACTTGCTGGTGTCCTTCATCCGGAAGTAGCCAGTCCACGCATATTGGTGCTCCTCCGCGCAGGTCACGTGGACGGGCTCCGGCTCGCCGTCACCGTTGGTGTCCTTGCCGTTGCAGATGCAGCGCTTGTAGGCCTTCGGCAGCGCACCGTTGAAGAAGCTGTGTCCCCGTGCAGCCGTGCGGGGGAGCGGCTTGAGCTTCTCCCGGCTCTGCGCAATGGCATCGCAACGGAACCAGCGCGCACCGGCCTCCTTCTGCACAGTCGTCGGCTCGAACCAGATCCAGGTGACGATCGAGGAGTAGAGCTCGGTCGCGTTCAGCCCGGTGCCGGTGGACAGCGCGCCCTCGCACTTGGAGCTGATCAGCTCGAAGTCGTCGGTCCGCTGTCCCTCGGGCACGGTCTCGACCAGGAAGGTTCGCGAGGTGTACGCACGGTCGCAGTCCGGCAGGGCGGCACGGGTGCTGGTCGTGGCCAGGGTGTCGCTCTTCTGCAACGCATAGCAGGCCCCGAGGGACGGTGCGCCCGCGAGCGGATCGAGCTCCGGAGCCGTGCCGCCGGTGGCCTTGGCGCCCGCACGCGCCCCCAGCGGTTCGGGGTCGGCGGAGTCCTGAGCGCAACCCGACAGGACCAGCAGCCCGCAGACAACCGCGAGCACGGTAGTGCGAAGATGGCGTCTCGCAACCCGTTCCAGCACGCGCGCAATCCTAGGACAGAGCCATGACTGATCTGCATGTCGGCGACGTGGCCCCGGACTTCACCCTCCGGGACCAGTTCGGTCAGGACGTGACCCTGTCGTCATTCATCGGGTCC
>DATCYH010000032.1:0-6033 GCA_036570405.1 Nocardioides sp. | reverse complement strand
GTGGCTATGTCGGCTTCAACGACGAGCTTCCGGCGCAGCCCAACCACTCCGCGATCGCCTCCGAATATGCCCACGTCACGGCACCCCTGCGACGGCTTGTCGACCGCTATGCCGGCGAGGTCTGCGTGGCGTTGTGTGCCGATGAGGACGTGCCCGGTTGGGTGCTCGAGAAGCTCGACGTCGTCCCGGAGACGATGAGCGAGACCTCTCGCCGGGCGAACGCCTATGAGAACGCCGTGGTCAATCTCCTCGAGGCCGCCGTCCTGGCGCCGCGGGTGGGGGAGACCTTCGAGGCCGTGGTCATCGAGGTCGATGAGAAGGACGAGCGTCGCGGCGACATCACCATCGCAGACCCGGCCATCGAGGCCGTTGTGACGTCCGAGCGGCCACTGCCCCTGGGCGAGAAGGTCCGGGTCACGCTCGCGGAGGCGGATGTCGCGACCCGGAGGATCGCCTTCACTCTCTGACCCTGCCGACCCGGCAGTTGTTGACACCTGACCCCGCCGACCCGGCAGTTGTTGACACCTGCCGGCGTCAACAACTGCCGGGTCGGCGTCAGGTGAGGTCGTCGTACGACGTCGCGCCGGTCTCGGCGAGACGTCGCTCGACGCGCAGCACGGCCGTCTCATGCTCAGGATCGCCAGACATCGCCGAGGCCAGCCGCAGGTGCGGAAGAGCGTCGGCGAGACGCGACTGTCGCTCCAGGGCGCGACCAAGGGTGTGCCGGGCCCACACGTCGGAGGGGTCCTCCTCGACGATGACGCGCAGGTCCTCCTCGGCCTTGGCGAGCTGGACCCGCAGGAAGTAGGCCCAGGCCCGCAGCGAGAGCAGCGAGACCGCTCGGGGCTCGGCCTCGAGTGCGGGGTCGAGCACCTCCAGTGCCTGCACCGGGGCGCGCTTCTCGAGCAGCTCGAAGGCGATCCGATAGGCGTCGGACGGGTGATCCTTCTGGCCGGGGAACACGATCGGCGACATCACGAAGTCGTCGTTGGTCATGGCTGCACCCCTCTCGATGCGTTGGTGGCGAAGTGCCATGTCTTCACAACATCGCCGTATCCGCCTTCATTCCACTAGTCTGTGCGGGCGGATGAGCTGGCCGGGCGGCCGCGTCACCTCAATTGAGGTGCCGAGGAAGGTCCGGGCTCCGAAGGGCAGGGTGGTGGCCAACAGCCACCCGGGGTGACCCGCGGGACAGTGCCACAGAGAACAGACCGCCCCGACCTCTCCGGAGGGCGGGGTAAGGGTGAAACGGTGGTGTAAGAGACCACCAGCGTGCCGGGTGACCGGTGCGGCTAGGTAAACCCCACCCGGAGCAAGATCAAGAAGCCGACTCCCTCCGGGGAGACGGTGCGCACGTGCTTGAGGACGGCCCGTCCGAGCGTGCGGGTAGATCGCTTGAGGCTGCTGGCAACAGCAGGTCCAGATGGATGGTCGCCAACCGGAAGGTCGTAAGGCCCCCGGTGAACAGAGCCCGGCCTATGAGCCAGCTCATCCGCACCCCACCGACCCAGCCAGGCAGCGCACTGAGGTGCACCACCCGGCCCTACCGCGGACCGCAGACCGCGCGAAGTGACAGGTCAGGGGTTGGTCAGGACCTCGGCACCATCGCTGGTCACCAACAGGGTGTGCTCGAACTGGGCACTGCGGCGACGGTCCTTGGTGACCACCGTCCAGTTGTCCTCCCACATGTCCCACTCGTGGGTGCCCAGGTTGAGCATCGGCTCGATGGTGAAGGTCATCCCCGGACGGATCTCGTCGTCATAGTTCGGGTCGTCGTAGTGCGGCACGACCAGGCCGGAGTGGAAGTGCGTGCCGATGCCGTGGCCGGTGAACTCGCGCACGACGCCATAGCCGAAGCGGGCGGCGTACGCCTCGATCACCCGACCGATGATGTTGATCCGTCGGCCCGGCTTGACCGCCTTGATGCCGCGCTCGAGCGCTGTGCGGGTCCGCTCGACGAGCAGGCGGGTCTCCTCGTCGGGCTCTCCGGCGAAGAAGGTGGCATTGGTGTCGCCGTGCACGCCGTTGATGTAGGCAGTGATGTCGATGTTGACGATGTCGCCGTCCCGCACCACGGTGCTGTCCGGGATCCCGTGGCAGACGACCTCGTTGACGCTCGAGCAGAGCGACTTCGGAAAGCCGCGGTAGCCCAGGGTCGAGGGATAGGCGCCGTGGTCGCAGAGGAACTCGTGCCCGATCCGGTCGAGCTCGTCGGTGGTGATGCCCGGCGCGACGTGGCGGCCCACCTCTTCTCGGGCCTGGGCGCCGAGCCGGCAGGCGATCCGCATCTTCTCGATCGTCTCGGCGTCCTTGACCTCATTGCCGGTGAACGGCGCGGGCGCGGGCTGGTCGACATACTCCGGGCGGACGATCGAGGCGGGGACGGGGCGGCGCGGAGAAATCACTCCGGGGACTACTGCGGACATGCCGGCGAGTGTAGTTTCGATGACATGAGCGACGAATACTGGTTCTGCCTCAAGCACCACACCGTCGAGGGCGAGGAAGGCTGCCGCAACGCGGACCGGCTCGGCCCCTATGCCTCGCAGGCCGAGGCCTCGCGCGCGCTGGAGAAGGTCGAGGAGAACAACGAGGCCTGGGACAACGACCCGAAGTGGAACGACGACGCACTGGAGGACTGAGGTTTCGGTGAGCCGATAGGTTCACCTGGGTGAAGGTCCGCGAGAAGGTTTCCCCCTGGCCGTTCGTCGGCATGGGCGCGTTGGCTTGTGCGTTCTTCCTGTACGCCGCCGCGTGGGCGCTCGCGCCCTGGTGGGTCGTCGTCCTCAACCTGGTCGTCTGGCTGGTGGCGTTCGTCGTCGCCACCCGCTGGTGGACACCGCGCCCGAGCGCGGTGGCCGTGTTGGGTGTGGCCGTGATCGCCTGGTGGTTCGTGGTCTACCTCGGCGGCGGCCTCTACCTCTGGTGACCACGAACCTGCAGTACTGGTGCGCCGAACCGGCACATCTGGACGACCAGAACTGCCGGTTCGACCATCCACAACTGCAGGCTCGCAGCACAACAACTGCAGGCTCGCGGCACAACAACTGCCGGTTCGCGGGTCAGAAGGTGTGCTCAGGGCCCGGGAACGTGCTGCCCTGTACGTCGGCTACATAGTCCTTGGCGGCCGAGAGGAGTACGCCGTGCACGTCGGCGTACTGCTTGACGAACTTGGCCATCCGCCCCGTGCGCAGGCCGAACGCGTCCTGCCACACCAACACCTGACCGTCGGTCTGGTTGCCGGCGCCGATGCCGATCGTGACGATGTCGAGTTCTCGGGAGATCTCGCCAGCAACATCACCGGGGACCATCTCCATGACGACGGCGAAGGCTCCGGCCTCGGCGACCGCGCGCGCGTCTGCCTTGACCCGGTCGGCGGCCTCGCCACGGCCCTGGACGCGATAGCCGCCCAGGGTGTGCTCGCTCTGCGGGGTGAAGCCGATGTGTGCCACCACCGGGATGCCGCCCTGGACGAGCTTGGTGATCACCGGCGCCATCTCGGCGCCGCCCTCGAGCTTGACGCAGTGCGCGCCGGCCTCCTTCATGAACCGTACTGCGGTGAGATAACCCTGCTCGGGTGAGGCCTGGTAGGAGCCGAACGGCAGGTCGGCCACCACCATCGCGCGCTTGGCCGAGCTGGCCACGGCACGGGTCAGCGGGATGAGCTCGTCGACAGTGATCGGGAGCGAGGTCTCGTTGCCGAGCACGTTGTTCGAGGCGCTGTCACCGACCAGGAGCATGTCCACGCCGGCCTCGTCGAAGGTCTGCGCGGTGTACATGTCGTAGGCGGTCAGCATCGTGACCTTCTCGCCGCGCTGCTTCATCTCGCGGAGGTGGTGGGTGCGGACCCGCTTGACCGGTGCCGGAGGGGCCTGGCCGCCTGCCGGGCTCGAGTCCTTCGCGCCACCGCCGTACGGCGCGGCAACTTCTGCGTTCTTCTCGCTCATGGGTCGAACTCCCTCATCGCTCTCGAGGCTCTTGGCTGAGTCCCCGGACCGGGATCAAGGCTAGTCCCGAAAGAGTGGGTCGCACTGTGGCTCCGCTCACGTGGGTACCTAGACTCCATGACTGTGGACTTCTACTCGGCCTATGCCCATGGCTTCGCCCGCGTCGCCGCCTGCACGATCCCGGTCGCCCTGGCCGACCCGCGGGCCAACGCCGCCACGGTCCTGGCCGAGGCCCGTGCCTGCCACGACGAGGGTGTCGCCGTCGCGGTCTTTCCCGAGCTGTGCCTGACCGGCTATTCGGTCGATGACCTGTTCCTGCAGGACGTCCTGCTCGAGACGGTGCAGGAGGCACTCGGCGAGATCGTCGAGGCCAGCCTCGAGCTGCTCCCTGTCCTCGTCGTCGGAGCACCCGTCGTGCACGGCACCAGAGTGCTGAACTGCGCGGTGGTGATCCACCGCGGGAGCATCCTCGGTGTCAGCCCCAAGTCCTACCTGCCGACCTACCGCGAGTTCTATGAGCGCCGCTGGTTCGCCCCCGGTGACGACCGACGCGACCAGTGGATCACCCTCGGCGGCGAGGAGGTGCCGTTCGGCCCCGACCTGATCTTCAGCGCCCTCGACATCCCCGGCCTCGACCTGCACGTCGAGGTCTGCGAGGACATGTGGGTGCCGATCCCGCCGAGCGCCGAGGCCGCCCTGGCCGGTGCGACCGTGCTGGCCAACCTCTCCGGCTCGCCGATAACGGTCGCCCGCGCGGAGGACAGGCGGATGCTGGTCCGCTCGGCCAGCGCCCGGTGCGCGGCGGCCTATCTCTATGCCGCCGCTGGGGAGGGGGAGTCGACCACCGACCTGAGCTGGGACGGCCAGACGATGATCTATGAGCTCGGCGACCTGCTGGTCGAGACCGAGCGGTTCCCGGACGGCGCGAGGCACAGCATCGTCGACATCGACCTGGACCGGATCTCCCAGGAACGGCTGCGGCAGGGCACCTTCGACGACAACCGGCGCACCCACGATGTCCGGGCCAGCGACTTCCGGAGGGTCGAGTTCGTGCTCGACGCTCCGAGCGGGGACATCGGCCTGCGACGCCACCTCGACCGGTTCCCGTTCGTCCCCGATGACCCGGAGCGACTGGCCCAGGACTGCTACGAGGCCTACAACATCCAGGTCTCCGGGCTCGAGCAGCGCCTGCGCGCCATCGGTGGGGACACCTGGCACCCCAAGGTCGTGATCGGACTCTCCGGGGGCCTCGACTCCACCCACGCGCTGATCGTGGCGGCCAAGGCGATGGACCGGCTCGGCCGCCCGCGCAGCGACATCCAGGGCATCACCATGCCGGGCTTCGCGACCGGCGAGAAGACCAAGTCCTATGCCACCCGGTTGGCCAACTCCCTGGGGATCAGCTTCGAGGAGATCGACATCCGTCCGGCCGCGACCCAGATGCTCGGCGACCTCGACCACCCCTTCGCCGACGGTGAGAAGGTCTATGACGTCACCTTCGAGAACGTCCAGGCCGGCCTGCGCACCGACTACCTCTTCAGGTTGGCCAACCACCGCGGCGGGATCGTGCTCGGCACCGGCGACCTGTCCGAGCTGGCGCTGGGCTGGTGCACCTATGGCGTGGGCGACCAGATGTCGCACTACAACGTGAACCCCGGCGTGCCCAAGACCCTGGTGCAGCACCTGATCCGCTGGGTCATCGAGGGCGACCAGTTCGGCGCGGACGACGCCAGCGGCGAGACCAACGCCGTGCTCCGCGAGATCCTCGAGCAGGAGATCACCCCTGAGCTGATCCCGACCGAGGAGGGCGAGAAGCCCCAGGCCACCGAGGACTCGGTCGGTCCCTACTCGCTGCAGGACTTCACGCTCTATCACGTGATCCGTCGCGGCTTCAGGCCCTCCAAGATCGCCTTCCTGGCCTGGCACGCGTGGCGTGACGCAGCGGTCGGCGAGTGGCCCCCGGGGTTCCCGGAGGAGCGGCGTACGTCGTATGAGCTCGCCGAGGTCAGGCAGTGGCTGGAGGTCTTCATCAAGCGGTTCTTCGCCTCGCAGTTCAAACGGTCCGCCCTGCCAAACGGGCCCAAGGTCA
>DATCYH010000031.1:0-7140 GCA_036570405.1 Nocardioides sp. | reverse complement strand
CGGGCATTGTGCGCTCGATGCGTTCCAGTGCCGTCGCTGGTGGGGTCCACAGTGGCGTGATGGGATCGAGTGGCGTTGTGGCCCAGGCAACGTTCGTTCCGGTGGGCCAAGTTGCCTCCGTGGGAGCCGTTGGTGGGGCGGGCGCTACAGCCAGCGCCGCTGTGGCGGGGGGCACCGCATTGACCGTGGCCGCACCGCTCGTGCTGATGGCCGTCGCAGTTGGCGTCAGCGCCCATGCTGATCGACAACGCCAACAAGCAATCGAGCACATCACCGACCTTCTGGACCAGTTGCATGAGGATGCGCTGGATGATGAGCGCAGCGACCTCGATGGATGCGCCGATGCCATAGACAAGGCCACCGCGATCCTGCTCGATAAGGGCAGGCTCGGCGTGTCCCTTGGACTGGACTCCGCGGCGCACGCCATCGGTAAAGCGCTCGCAGCGGCCAATCGGCGTCTTGCACGGTGGCAAAGTGCGCTGGACAGCCTTCCTGAGGGCCGTAGCGTCGATGTAGACACGCTATCGAGGGCCTTTCCCGGGGTCGATGAGGCTGGAGGCAGATTCCGCGCTCACCTCGAGCTCGCAACGTTGGCTGTCGCCTTGAAGCGGCGAGTCATCGTGCTTCAAGCCGTGGAGCACGCACAGAGCGACTCGGGCAACCTGTTCGAGAACTTCGTCGGGGCCCTGAACGCCGACCAGCAGCGCCTGGACAGGCTCGAGGCCAGCATTGCCCAGGTACTTCTGCGACTGTCAGCACTCGACGTGGGACGTCCACAAGGGTTGCGATCCCCAGTGTTCACTGCCGGCCAAGTCGATCGTCTGCTGAGCGCAGCGAACAGGATCCGTGCACTGGGTGAGGGTGTGGCGCTGAATGAGCGCGCAACGGACCTGGCGATCGAGATTGCTCGCCATAGCGACGGCTCAGTTCTCGTGCTGCCCGCGCGGAGCGCGTAGCCCCAACCAAGGCCCATCGCCTCAGCGCATGCCTTCGCGACGCACGGTTAGCATCGGCGGGGGAGTCCGCGTGCCGTATCCGGAGCCTACGACCGAGGCAGCGAGCAAGATCGGGCGGGGAAATCGGCGATCTGGAACGAAGGTTGAGATGGCCTTGCGGTCTGAGCTGCACAAGCGCGGCCTGCGGTTCCGCAAGGACTTCCGCCTCGACGCTCCCGGGGTTCGAGTTCGTCCGGATGTCGTGTTCACACGTGCTCGGGTCTCGATCTTCATCGACGGCTGCTTCTGGCACTGCTGTCCGGAGCACATGAACATGCCCAAGTCGAACCCTGACTACTGGGAGCCGAAGCTTGCCGCGAACCGGGCTAGGGACGCTCGGGTCAGCGAAGCACTGGTCGAGGCTGGATGGACCGTGTTGCGGATCTGGGAGCACGAGCCGGTCAGAGATGCTGCCGATCGCATCGAGGCTGCCGTGAGATTGGCGAGCTCCTAGACCGCGGACGCCAGCGGACGCCGCACGCTAGGTGCCGATGGACCTGCAGCGACGGCATCCCGGATGTGTGGAGCCACATCCGAGTCGGACATCACGTGCTCTCGGAACACGTGGTAGGCGGCTCCGACCGCGACACCGTTGCCGAGCTGCTTGTAGGTGAGGGCGTCGGGCTGATCCCCGAAGTCGAACCAGTCGGGGAGACCCTGGAGGCGTGCTGCCTCACGAGGCGTGATGCGCCGGCGCTGTGACCCGATGATGCTGGTCTGGTTCATCGCTACCAATGCCGGCACGTAGGTCGGGCGCTTCGCACGGATCCCGCTCGGACGGAGGTGCAAGACCGTGTCCCACAGGGAGCCGGTTGATTGCGCCTGCCACTCGAGCTTTCGGCGTGACGGTGGAAGCGCCGCGAGGTGGTCGTGCCGCTGAAGCCAATCGTCGATGAAGGAGTGACGGAACCGGTTGTAGAGGTCGCTGTTCTTCTGCAGGAAGTCGCGCTTCCACTTCGGCATCCCCGGTGTCCAACGCGGCTCCGAACGGAACTCATCAGCCCAGATCGGGAAGCCGGGAAGTGAGGCGCCCTCAGCAGCCTCGTAGTACTCCTGGACGAACTCGTCCCACACGGCGATCCACCCGAGCTCGGCGACGGAGAGGGCATACGGTTCGAGGTCGACCACCTCGCCAGACTCCAGCACTTCGCCCTGCGAGGTGAGGATCGCGTTGAGGTCCCAGGCCTGTGGGTTCCATCCGTCCACTGGGCCCTTCGGAACGACTGGGCCGATCGACGTCTCGGCCTGCGCTCGGTCGACACCCACGTAGGTGCCCAGGATGAAGACGCGCTCGCGGACCTGAGGTGACCCCCCGCACTCCTGGGGAAGTAGGTGCGGGGAGAAGACAGTTGGTGTGTCGGAAACGCGGTAGCCCAGCGACCGGAGAGTGGAGATGATCGTCCGCCACGTCGACTCGTGACGAGGGCCGACGAGGTTGCGGACGTTCTCGAGGAACACGATCGACGGCTGCCGTTCCCTGAGGATCTGGGCGATGTTGAAGAACAGGGTCCCACGGGTCTCGTTGATCCCGCGTTGGTAGCCGCTCTTGGAGAACGGCTGGCAGGGAAACCCCCCGACTAGGACGTCATGAGCAGGGAGGTGGTCGGCAACTGAGGGATCGGTCAAGGCAACGATGTCGCCTTCGACCACTGGGCGACCGTCCCTCCGGGTGACCCCGGGTCCCCAGTTGCGCTCGTAGACGGCGGCGGCGGCGGGGTCGATCTCCGACGCGAATGCGCAGTGGCCGCCCAGCGAGTCGAGAGCTGCGTGGAAGCCGCCGATGCCAGCGAACAGGTCGCAGTACTCGAATGACATTGACGTAGCTTACCTCCCGACCCGGCTGCACGGTAGGGCGCGAGCGGCGCGTGGATCTGGCAGCCTGGAACATCACGGCCGCAACGCGCGGGCGGGACGGGGAGTGGAGCAGCACGTGGCAACGGTCGACATCCAGCCGCCCAACGACATCTATGCGACGTTCGGACGTCTGAACTACAAGCCTTGGTACGCGCTGGCAGAGTTCGTTGACAACGCAACGCAGAACTTCTTCACACACGCGAGCCGCATCGCGGAGCTGACAGGCGAGGACGCCCTCCTCGACATCGACATCAGCTACGACTCCAACGCCCGGGTGCTCACGGTCGCGGACAACGCCCACGGGATGGACCTCGCCGAGCTGACGAGAGCGATGAAGATCAGCGCCCCTCCCCCTGACCGCTCGGGGCGGAGCGAGTTCGGCATGGGGTTGAAGACTGCCGCGTGCTGGTTCGGTTCTAGGTGGACTGTTACGACGACCCAGCTAGGCGAACCGACCACCTATTCGGTGGTGTTCGATGTCGAGGAGCTTTCTGCAAGCGGGTCGAAGGCACTAGAGGTTCAGGAGGCCCCCGCGAACGACCTCGATCACGGGACGACCCTGGTGATCGAGGGGCTCCGCAAGCCTATCGTTGGCCGGCAGGTCGAGAAGGTCCGGAAGACCCTCACCTCCATGTACCGACAGGACATCACCTCCGGCCGGGTCCAGGTGACCTGGAACGGCGCACCGCTCGCGTATCTCCCATCGCCCCTCTGGCAGCATGAGCGGCCTGATGGAACCGGCCACGAGATGCGGCAGTCGCTCGATCTCGTGGTGACCGACCCTGCGACCGGTCACGAACACGCGGTGCACGGGTGGGTTGGTGTCCTCGAGAAGATGTCCAGCTCGGACAACGGCTTCGCCCTCTTCCGTCGGGGCCGCCTGATCATCGGTCTTCCAAGTGAAGGCTGGAGACCGTCAGAGCTGATGGGCCAGACAGGCTCGCCGGAGTGGAAGCGCATCACCGGAGAGCTCCACATGAACGACTTTCCGGTGAACTTCACGAAGGACGGGTTCGCGTGGGAGGGCGGGCTAGAGGATGCCTTGATCGAGGCGCTCACGCCGCTGGTCGAGACCTACAAGGCGTTCGCCCGCGATCTGCGCGTTCGCGGCAAGGGGGGGCCCGTCTCAGCCAAGGATTTCGTTCGAGCGATGGACGAGGTTCAGGAGGGTCTTCGAGCGCCTGAGCTGGCGCGCGAGCTGGTGACGATCGGTATGCCCCCACCCTCCGGGGAAGAGCGGCTTCGAGAGGAGATGGTCGTCGAGGACGCTGAGGTCGTTCCTAGAACGCTCGAGGTGGTGATGCCGACAGGAAAGCTCCGGGCGACCCTGTACACGAAGGACGAGGGCAAGGGCGCGCCGTGGATCAGCGTGCAGTCCGTGTCGAACGATGACCTCGACGTCATCATCAACACCTCGCATCCCTTCGTCGCCGCGTGCTGTGAGGACGAGCGGGGGACCGTGATCATCGCGAAGGTCGTGCTGGCGCTGGCCCTTGCGGAGCAGCAGTCCCGGTTGATGAGCGCCAACGAGCTCGTCCCAGCAGATGACATCCGCACCTACCTGAGCACCTTCTTGCTCCACTCCAAGCCGTGAAGCCCCAGAACGAGGTGGAGCTCCCGGCTCCGGGTCCGGAGGTAGCGCGCCTCATGCGCATCTTCGAGGCTGACCACGGCCTCATTGATGCAGATGCCAGAGCCCTCAAGGTCCTGGAGGCGCAGCGCATCCTTCGCCACGGCCCCCGTTCGTCTGGCGAATCGGCCGTCGGCCTCGCCCTCGGATACGTCCAGTCAGGCAAGACGATGTCGTTCACGACACTCGCAGCCCTGGCCGCAGACACCGGCTATCGGATTGTGATCGTGATACTCGGAAACACCCACCTCCTCGTGGGACAGAACGCCGACCGGCTCCTCGACGACCTTCGCATCGAGGAGCGGGACGACTTCATGTGGGCGCACCGAAGCCTTCCGAAGCCGACCGAGGACCTCGACCTGTTCCTTCTGCAGGATGAGCGAGTCGTGCTGGTCACTGTGCTCAAGAGCGCGAAGCGCATCAACGATGTCGCGAGCATGCTCGAGGCGAGTGCCATGGCGGCGGACGTCGACGCACTGATCGTCGACGATGAGGCCGACCAGGCGTCGCTCAATGCCGGAGCGAGCAAGGGAAAGGTCACGCCGACGTACAAGGCCATCGGTCGGATGCGAGCAGCTCTGCCCCGCCACTTGTACGTCCAATACACGGCGACGCCGTTCGCTCCACTCCTCCTCGATCCGCACGATGACCTGTCGCCGCAGTTCCTCGAGCTGCTGACACCAGGAGACGCATACACGGGCGGGGCTGCCTTCTTCATCGAGAATCGCAATGCGATCGTCCGGACGCTCACCGATTCCGAGGCTGACGAGAAGGCACCAGGCAGCATGCCGTCCGGGCTCGCGACCGCAATCAACACGTTCCTCGCGTCTGCTGCCCTGCTCAAAGCCCGCGGCGAGCTGCCGGGAAGCGTGTCGATGCTGGTTCACACGAGTGGGATGAAGGCGGACCACCGCACGTGCGCTGGCTACGTTCGGGCGTTCTTGCAGCCCCTTCGCACGAAGGTCGCCGCACCCGAGGCTGACGTAGGTCGACGAGCGTGGATCGCTTCGATGCAGGCATACCGAAGGGATCTCGTCGAACACGGCTGTGCCGATGCGACCGATGAAGAGTTCGAGGCTGCTCTGGCCTACTGCGTCAAGCTCACACGGGTCTGGGTCGTGAACTCCGGGGAGGACGGGGAGGATCCCGACTGGAAGCTCAGCCCCATCAACCTTCTGATCGGCGGCAACAAGCTCGACCGGGGCTTCACCGTGAAGGGCCTCACGACCACCTACATGACCCGGAAGGCCACGAAGGGACAGGCGGACACCGTCGAGCAGCGAGCGCGCTGCTACGGGTACAAGCGCCCGTACATCCGTCACTGTCGGGTGTTCGCTCCGAAGAACGTGATCGATGCGTTCACCGCCCTGGTGCACACCGAAGCCGATCTGCGATCCTCGCTCCGTGCCTGGGTCGGGGCCGGCCGGCCCTTACGCCAGTGGTCAGCAGACAACGGCATACTGCTCCCGGATGACCTAAAGCCCACGCGGCCGAGCGTGCTGAAGGACCCATACTCCCGTTCGTTGACCGGCTGGTCCTTCCTCTACCGACCGAACTTCGATCGGGCGGACACGGAGTTCAACCGGCGCCTGCTGGATGACCTCGGTCTCGCGCATGGCGAGGTCGAGCGATTCGGGGAGGTCCACGCGACGATCCTCGAGGCGGTCGACGTCGAGGTGGTGGCCTCAGAGGTGATCGCCCCGTGGAGGGTCACGGCGAGCCCGGGTTGGGATCGCGATGGTCTCGTGCGAACGCTGATTTTAAACCGTTCTGCAGGCATCTTCGAGCACATGGACGTCCTACTGCTTGAGAGGGCGGCCGAGACAGGAGAGCTGCGACCGCGAAGCAGGGCCTGGACGGACTCGGACGGATTCGGAAACCTCATGCAGGGCAAGAACGCAGGAACCGGATACCCCGGTGATCGCCGGCTTCGAGACGGTCGGCTGCAGCTCCAGGTCCACCGCGTGGTTCCCGACGGTGGAGGCGCCGAGGAGCTCGTGCTCGCTGCGTTCCTCCCGAGCTCGGTCGGGGGCATCGGGAAGATCGTCGGGCGGCGTTGACGTGGCGTTGATCGATGAGGTGCTCGGGGTGCTGGGAGCGCAACCTGGCCTCACGGTCGACGAGGTGCGAAGGGCTCTGCAGCTCGCCGGGCACCAGGCCACGCGGCGAGAGGTGAGTGCCGTGCTCCTCGCGAGCCGCTCGGTGGAGCAGGACGGTGGAGCTCCTCCCCGCTGGTTCGCCGTGGGCAGACGCCCCCTTGCCGATACCGGCGCAAGAAAGACACCGGTCTCATCTCCTGCTCCTACGCCTCCCTCGCTTTCGAGGAGCGCTCACGGATCGGAGGCACCGATCAGCTCCCTGACCAAGGCCCAGCTGATCACCCGGATCTGTGCAGAGGTCGGTGTCCCCGACGTCGGGATCGGGGAGGGGAGCACGGAGCCCAAGGCGGTCTTCATCGCCATCATCGAGAGGCTGCAGCTCCCTATCGACTCGTCTCGCTCGAAGCCGGAGCTGGGCGAGGCCATCGCCCGCCTCGCCCGCCTGCCATGGGATGGCACAATGGATGCGCGAGCGAGCAGGTCTGGAGGCGGCGACACCGTCACCGCGGCCGGGCTGCGCCAGGTACTGCGGGCTGTGTGGCTGCTGAAGGAGAAGGCTCCG
>DATCYH010000030.1:0-2623 GCA_036570405.1 Nocardioides sp. | reverse complement strand
GACGACGTACGTCGTGTGGTCGGGCTGCTCACCGACGACCCCCACCTCTTCGGCTCGACGGTGACCGAGAACGTGCGGTTGGCCGCGCCCGAGGCCGATGATCTCGCCGTCGAGCTGGCCCTGCGCGGGGCACACCTCGGCGACTGGATCGACTCGCTGCCCAACGGCACCGACACCCGGATCGGTGACGGCGGCGTCGATGTCTCGGGTGGTGAGCGGGCCAGGATCGGTCTGGCACGTGCCATCCTCGCCGCCCGCGAGGTGCTCGTCCTCGACGAGCCCACCGCCCATCTCGACACCGCCACTGCGCGTGGGGTCGCGCACGACCTGCTGGCCGCGAGCGCGGGCCGCAGCGTCATCTGGATCACCCATGACCACGTCGGTCTCGAGGCGATGGACGAGGTGGTCGACCTGGACCCGGCACGGCCGAAGGTGCTCAGCTCCGCAGTCTCTCCAGCACGTCGCTGACCAGCCGCAGACTCTCCCAGGACGGCTCGGCCGGAAGCCCGCCACAGCCGGGGTGGCTGGTCACCACCGCGATCTCACCACTACGGCAGCGGGTCTCCAGATCGTCCGGGGTGTACACGGCATAGACGCCGGCGGTCCGCATCGCCTCAACGGTCGTGGAGCCGTCCGCCACTGCGGACGGCACAGAGCTCTGCCAGGCCCGATAGGCCGCGGCGTCTGCCAGCAGGTGCTCACCGTGCCGTGCCCAGAACTCGTCCGGGTCCTCGGCGCAGAAGATCGTGGCCGGCCCACGACCCGGCATCACCACCAGCCCCGGTTCCCGGCCCTGCGCCCGGCACTCGTCCTGATAGGCCGTGCGCAGGTCACGGTCATGGCGCTGCGGCTGGAAGTGCAGCCCCAGTCGCGCCGCACGATGTGCCGCAGCGAGGCTGCCTCCGCCGAGGAAGAGGATCGGGTGGGGTTGGGTGAACGGCGTGGGGCTCACCCGCACCCGACGTCCCTCGTGGCTGAACTCCTCACCGCTCCAGGCGCTCAGGAGCACCCGTATCCGTGCTTCGAGGTCGGCGCCGCGGGTGTTCCAGGGCTGGCCGAACAGGGCATATTCCTCACGCCGGTAGCCCAGGCCGATCGTGTGGCTGACCCGTCCGCCGCTGAGGTGGTCGAGAACGGCCAGGTCCTCGGCAAGCCGGAGCGGCTCATGGAGGTTGACCAGCAGTGCCGCGATACTGATCGGGATCCGGCTGGTCACCGCCGCCATCGCCGCAGCGACCGGCACCGGGCTCGGCAGGTAGCCGTCCTCGGCACCGTGGTGCTCGGAGAGCACCAGTGCGTCGTGGCCGCGCTGGTCCGCGAATGCCGCCTGCTCGAGGGAGCGGGCATAGAGCTCCTGGCGCTGGGACCGGTCGGTGCCGGTCATCCGGAAGTCGTAGCGGACGACGAAGTGGGTCCGTGCCATCAGGTACCGCTGCCGACGGTAGCGCGTCGGGCCTGGCTGCGACGCTGCTTGGCCACGAACCTGATCGCCGACCACTGGACGAAGCGTGGTGAGAGCCGGCCGATCCGCCAGGCAACCCGGGACACCCGTGGGGTCACCAACATCGCCCGGTTGGCAGCGACCGCCTCCAGCACCTCCTCGGCCAGCACCTCGGGCGGTAGGGGCCGTCGGATCCCCTGCCCCTTGAGGTAGTAGTCACGACCGTTGAACCGGCCGACCTCGCCCTTGTCGAGGATCGGGGTGTCGACCGCCGAGGGGCAGACCACCGTGACGCCTACTCCCTTTGCCGCGGCCTCGGTGCGCAACGCCAGCGAGAGACCCACCACGGCGTGCTTGGTCGCGACATAACTGGTCAGCAAGCCGGCCGCCATCAGGCCGCCCATCGACGCGGTGTTGATGATGTGGCCCGAGCCCTGGGCGATCATCCGAGGATAGGCCGCCACCACACCGTGCACCACGCCACGCAGGTTGACGTCGATGATGTCGTTCCACTGCTCGAGGCTCAGCTGCTCGGTCTCCCCGCCGAGGGTGATCCCGGCATTGTTGAAGAGCAGGTCGAGCCGGCCGTGCCGCTCGACGATCCCGTCGACTGCCGACTGGACGGCGCCGGCGTCGGTGACGTCGAGGTGCACCGCGTGCGCCCCCAGAGGCTCCGCGACCGCGAGGGCCGCAGCCACGTCGATGTCTGCGCAGGTGACCTCCGCTCCCGCGGTCGCGAGCGCACGGGCCAGTGCGGCCCCGATGCCGGATCCGGCTCCGGTGACGAGCGCGGTGCGCCCAGAAAAGTGATCAGTGAAGTGACCGGAGAAGCGTCCCACGAATTTCCCGGCGGAGCGCTCGGGGTACGCCGTACCCCCGGCGCGGGCGCTCACACCAGCGCCGCCATCACCAGGCCGTGCAGGTCCGGATAACGCATCAGGTGCGAGCCGCCGTCGAGCTGGATGTCCTCGCCGGTGATCCAGGTGGAGTCTGCCGACAGCAGGAACCGGATCGTGGCCGCGACCTCGTCCGGCGTGCCGTTGCGGCCGAGCGGAGTGTTCTCGAGATAGGCCTCGGGGATCCCCGGAAGGTCCATCGCCGGTGCGGTCAGGGGAGTGACGACCAGGCCCGGTGACACCGCGTTGACCCTGACCCGGCGAGGTGCGAGCTCGAGCGCCGCCA
>DATCYH010000029.1:0-3143 GCA_036570405.1 Nocardioides sp. | reverse complement strand
GTTCCGCAAGATCGGGGCACTGGCGCTCGGCGCCGGCGCTCCCTGCCCCCATGGCCTCGACAGTGGCCTGCCCGACCTGAGAAAGATGTGACATGACTGCAACCAGCCTGCCCCGGGTCGGCGAGCGTTCCGGCGCCGCGCCACTGAGGGACAACCACTACGCCCTGCTCCAGATTGTGCTGTTCTGGGCCGGAGCCATCCTGCTGCCGCTCGGCCTGGTCGTGATCGTGCTCGGGTTGTACGGCGCCGCCAACACGCCCTATCAATATGACCAGCTGTCCTACCTGGTCTCGGGTGGTCTGCTCGGCCTGGGCCTGACCTTCGTCGGTGGGTTCCTCTACTTCGGCGCCTGGTTGGCTCGGATCGCAGCGGACGGGCGCGAGTCCTCCAAGCGACTGGCCGACACGCTGCTCGTGCTGGCCGATGTGACGTCGCGTGCCGCGGCGGTCGACGACCGCGGCGTGGACGTGGGAGCCATCCCGGTCACCACCCGGGACGGCCAGACCATGCACCGTCGCGACTGCGCGTTGATCACGCACCGCGACGACCTCGTGCCGGTGGGGGAGCAGAACCTGCACCTGTCGGTGTGCCGCGTCTGCAAGCCGGCGGCCGCCTGAGGTGCGCAGCACTTATGCCGACCTGTCGCGCGAGGAACTCGCCGTCCTGGTCCCGGAGCTGTTGCTGATCGGGCAGCTCATCGACCGTTCCGGGATGGCGTGGTGCATCTCTGCCTTCGGGCGTGAGGGGATGGCCCAGGTCGCGATCGAGGAGTGGGCTGCGTCCAGTCCGATCTACACCCGCCGGATGCAACAGGCCCTGGGCTGCGCGCCCGAGGAGCCGGGCACGGGCGACGTGGTGACGATCTTCAAGGGGCTCCAGCTCGACATCGGCGCGCCGCCGCAGTTCATGGACTTCCGCTACACGGTCCACGATCGGTGGTCCGGTGAGTTCCACCTCGACCACTGCGGCGCACTCATGGACGTGGAGCCGATGGGAGCGGCGTACGTCCGCTCCATGTGCCACGACATCGAGGACCCCACCTTCGACGCGACCGCCGTCGCCACCAACCCGAAGGCGCAGGTGCGCCCGATCCACAGGCCGCCGCGGATGCCCGTTGATCGCAACCCGCACTGCGCCTGGACCGTGATCATCGACGACGCCCACCCCGAGGTCGAGGCGATCCCGGAGTGCCACCAGAACGCGCGCTCTCTTGCTGCGGGCCTGCACTTGGATCCGATCGATCGCGCGGACGAGGGACTGGGCGACTACTCCGGTCCGCTCTTGGCGGACCTGGACTTCGCGGACTTCTCCCACTCGGCACTGGTGCGGATCGCCGACGAGGTGTGCGTGCAGATGCACCTGCTCAACCTCGCGTTCCTGATCGCGCTGCGCAAGCGCACCGATGAGCCGAACGTCCAGGAGATCGCGCTGAAGCAGCTGACCGGCATCGCGGGGATCGCTGCCGAGCGGATCCACCGGGCGCTGGGCGTCGACGCCCTGGAGACGTTGCGGTTGCACCCGCTGCTCAACCCCACGGCGTACGTCGTCTCCTCGATGAGCGGTGAGTCCCTCACGGTCGCTGCATCCCCGGCGCACCAGGATGGCGGCTGGATCACTCTGTGCGGTCCCGACAGCGTGGCGCCCCTCGATGCGATCGTGCGCGCCGTCGATCCGGCGCTCTCGGTCTCGGTGACCGGCCTCGATGATGCGTGGAGCCTGACCGTGCAGCGTGGGACCGATGCCGCGCCCGAGGCGGACGAGGTCGCGGTGACCAGGTTCAGCACGGGGTCGTCGTTCGTCTTCGAGCCGAGGCGCTCGATCCCGATCACGCCTGTGTGAGCCGAAGTCGGTGTCACGCGGCAGACTGTCCGCGTGGCAAAGCGACCAGAAGTCCCACAGGAGATGATCGCCCGCCTGCGTGCCATCTGTGAGTCCCTGCCCGAGTGTGTCGAGCAGGACGCCTGGGTGGGGGTTCGCTGGCAGGTCCACAAGGCCTCGGTGGTCCATGTCTTCGGCGGTGAGGACCAACAGTTCCGCGTGGTCCTGCGTGCCGAGCCCGACGAAGTGATGGCCTTCGAACACCTTGGTCATCCCTATTTCCGCACCGAGTGGGGCGCCAACACGGTCGGGATGATCGTGGAGGAGCAGACCGACTGGGACGAGGTGGCGGAGCTGGTCATCGACTCCTACTGCCTGCAGGCGCCACGGCATCTCTCCGACGCGATCGAGCGGCCCGACCGGCCCGACGTGACAGGCTGAGGCCATGGCCAATCGACTCGCCTCGGCAACGAGCCCCTACTTGCTGCAGCACGCGGACAATCCGGTGGATTGGTGGGAGTGGGGACCGGACGCCTTCGCCGAGGCGAAGCGCCGCAACACCCCAGTTTTGCTGTCTGTCGGCTACGCGGCCTGTCACTGGTGCCACGTGATGGCGCACGAGTCCTTCGAGAATGCCGAGACTGCGGCTTACCTGAACGAGCACTTCGTGAACATCAAGGTCGACCGTGAGGAGCGTCCGGACGTGGACGCGGTCTACATGAGCGCCACCCAGGCGATGACCGGTCACGGCGGCTGGCCGATGACCTGCGTGCTCGACCACGACGGCAGCCCGTTCTTCGCCGGCACCTACTTCCCCGACCAGCCCCGGCACGGCAGCGCAAGCTTCCGCCAGGTCCTCGAAGCCTTGGTCGACGTGTGGACCAACCGGGCAGACGACGTACGCGATGCGGCCACCCAGATTCGCGAGCATCTGCAGGTGACCGGGGACCTGGGGACCGGGACGATCAGTGCCGACCTGCTGGCCCAGTGCGTCAAGTCGCTGAAGATGGAGTTCGACGGCCAGAACGCCGGATTCGGGGGAGCGCCCAAGTTCCCGCCGGGCATGGTGCTCGACTTCCTGCTCCGTCACCACGCCCGCACTGACGACCCGACGGCGAAGCGAATGGTCGACTCGACCTGCACCGCGATGGCGCGCGGTGGTCTCTATGACCAGATCGGCGGCGGTTTCGCCCGCTACAGCGTCGATGCTGGCTGGGTGGTGCCGCACTTCGAGAAGATGCTCTATGACAATGCGCAGCTGCTCGGTCTCTATGCCCGGTGGGGTGGCAACCGGATCGCCGAGGAGACTGCCGACTTCCTTCTCC
>DATCYH010000028.1:0-11680 GCA_036570405.1 Nocardioides sp. | reverse complement strand
GGCCCGAACCGCAACCGGTTCGCTGGCGGCGGTGATCTGCAGGGCGGCGTCCCCGGTTGCCGCAATGGCAAGGGTCACCCTCGAGCTGAGGACTCGGGCGTTGTCGACGTCCCTACGGATCGAGTCGTCGCCCGCGCCCGCTTCGGTGCGCTCACGCAGGATGGCCTCGAGCTCACCAAGAACGGTGGCCCTTGCCTCTGCGCCGACACTGAGCTCAGCGAGGTCGTGCACGTGGCCGACGGCGTCGGTGTAGTTCCTCGGCTGCAGGTCGTGGACCTGCGCCGCGAGCTGGGTGAGGTCTGCATGCGCGTCCTGGCAGTGGACCCGCTCGCGCAGGTCCCCGACCAGAGCCCGGTCCCCGGCCACCGACGCGGTGATCCGGGACAGCGCGTCGCGATCGAGCCACTGCACCGAGGGACGCTCGCAATAGCCGTCGAGGAAGGAATCGACGCGAGCGAGCGCTTCGTCGAGCTCGCTGCGGAGCGCTGCTTCCCGGCTGCTTGTATGACCTTCCTGCACGGTGACGCTCATCACAGCCACCGATCGGACGCAGCGGAGGGCCGCCTTGACGCCGGCACGTACGCCGATCGGGACGACGCCGACTCCGCTCGTGGGATGGGGGACAGGGAAGGCGATCTTCTTCACCGACTGACTCCAGTTCGACGGGACCCCTCAGGGTCTGGTGGGTTGTTCAGGGCCCTCGCCGCGCTCTCCGGGAGGGTGGCGACGCGGATCGTTCGGTCGTGCAGACGGCTCAGCGGTCAAGCTCGCGATAGGACTGCATCGAGAAGTCCAGGAGCGTCGGGCTGGGGTTGGCCATGAAACAGGGATCGAGCGAGGCGTTCATCGTGCCGACGAGGTTGACGGTGTCGGCGAAGATCGTGCCGATGAAGTCGGCAGTTCCGTTCGCCTTGAACACCTGGCCGTGGGGTGCCTCGGAGGTGAGGAACAGTGCGGCCGCGAGCTGCTGATTCGAGTTCAGCCGGGCGTTCCCGCCCTCGATCACGATCACGAGGGACTTGGCTGCGCACTCCGCAGCGGTGGGCGACAGGTTCCCGGGCCGGGAGAAGCCAGTGATGTCGTTCAGGTTCACCACGCCACCGGGATCGGATGCCCCGAGGTCGAAGAACATCACTGCCTGGGCCTCGTCGGGACTGGACCAGCCGGTGGATTCGGTCCAGTAGTTGCCTTGGGCGTGCGCGACGGTGCGGAGCTGGTCGACCTCGGCCTGGGTCAGCGCGGGGCTTCGGAACCCGAAGGTCCGGAACAAGGTGGCGTCGTCGCGGAGGAAGGAGCCCCCAACATCGTCGGCGCCGTCACCGTCGTGGTCCTGGGGGTTGTAGTAGGTTGCCCATTCGGTCGCCATCCTCGGGTCCCAGCATGCGGTGCCCTCGAGGTTGCCACCCAGTTTGTCCTGGTCATAGGGGTAGTCGGCGTTGCACGGCTCGGGGTCGACGTACTTCGGGTGCGCGCGGTGGATGGGCTTGTTCGACTCGCTGCAGTGCTGTCCGTTGCCGCCCGACTCGGAGATCGTCTGGGAGGAGTGGACCGCCGCGGGGATGCCGTAGGCAGCGTCGATGCCGCCGGTCTTGATGTTGCCCCGGTTGTAGACGCACCCGGTGGAGAAGATGCTCTCCCGGGTCACCGAGGCGTTGCCGCCGCCGCTGATGGTGCGTGCCACGATGCCTTGCGGGACGTCGATGCTGGAGACCTGGACGTCGGCCACGACGCTCCGACTGGCAGCGCCCTTGGCAGTTCCGGTGGAGTGAATCCGATAGAGACCGGGGTCGTTGGCGGGGAACGGCGCGACCGGTTCGATCCAGGCGGCGTACCCCTGCTCCGCCGCACCGTCCAGGTTGATCTCGGTGGGCGACGCCTGATTGCCCCAAGCGTTCGTCGGGCATGTCGGCGAACAGGTGAGTCCTCGCACGCCGGCGCTGCGCAGGTGCGCAACGGCCTGGGCGACTCCCGCGTCCGCCGCGTTGACCGCTGATCCAGCCTGCTGCGCCCGCCAGGACGCCTGCAAGTTGTTGACGGTGACCACACCGATCGTGGTCGCGAGCGCGGTCACGATGGCGATCACCATCAGTGTCATCACCATCGCTGATCCGTCCTCGTCGCGCGAGCGTGGGTCAGGGGACCAGGGAAGGTCAGGCATTGAGTTCTCCATCAGCTCACGGTCCGGTTCCGCAGGTCGACCTGTGTCTGGTAGGCCTGCTCGTGGGTGTGGTCGGTGGCGGTGATCGACACCGAGACCAGATCGAGGAGACGCAGCTCGGTCGAGTCCGCCACCCCGTTGTTGTTGCCGACCGCGTGGTCGACCTCCAGCCAGGTGGTGTTCCCGTCACCATTGGCGTCGTGCTGCCAAGCGCTGCTGCGGAGCTCCAGGGTGAAGTTGCTGACCGCTGCGGCGAGGACTGGCTGGGTGGTGGCCGTGCCGGACGCATCGTTGGCGGTGAGGGTGAGACTCTGGGTGTCGGGCCGCCAGCGATAGGTGAGCACCTCGGGGTCTGCGGCGTTCAGGTCCTGGACGCCGTTGCCGTTGAAGTCGGTCCAGAAGGTCAACGCGGTGGCGCCGCCGGGTGAGGCGGGCAATGCGACGCTGAGGACCTGCGTGGCCTGGCGCAGTTCACGGGTAAGTCGCTCCATGGCGAGGCGGGTCTCCTCGCTGACCCGCGTCATCGATCGGGTGTCGTCGGTGACCTTGCCGGTGGAGATCCCAAACCCGAGCAGAAGTGCGCCGAGGACAGTGAACAAACTGATGGCCACGAGCACCTCGATCAAGGTGCTGCCCTCGTCGGTGCGCGCGGCTGCGGGCTCGCGGGTGTTGTTGGCGAG
Source organism: Nocardioides sp. (assembly GCA_036570405.1). Lineage (GTDB taxonomy): Bacteria > Actinomycetota > Actinomycetes > Propionibacteriales > Nocardioidaceae > Nocardioides. Next base: position 8,842 of record DATCYH010000028.1, on the reverse strand, counting down.
AGTGATCATCGTCGGTCCTCCGTGGAGCAGTTGACCGCACCGAGGGTGGCCGCCACCGCCGAGGTGGCGTCGAGACCATCGACGCTCAGGCTGTCGGAGCGCAGCGGCTGGGTGGTCAACGTGACCACCCCCGGGACGGCCACCTCGGCCGCGCCCGGTCCTTGACGGATCCCGACCGTGCTGGTGGTCGGGGACGACCATGAGGCGAGGTAGTCGCCCAGCGTGTGGTCACCTCCGACGGGCATATTCATGTTGACCGAGGCCAGCGGATCGGCGGAGGCACCCGGCAGGACCGTGGCGACCGTCGTGTATCCGCTTCCGTTCCAGACCTGGACCACCGCGCGATAGTCGAGGGCGGCAGTGCCTGCGGTGGATGAGGCGGTGCACTGGACCCACGCACGTTCGAGCAGGATCCGGATGATTCCCCGGGGCGCGAACGTCGTGGGGAGGACGCTGACAGGTGTGCTGGCCGCGGCTGCGCAGGACGTGACCTTCCCCGTTGCCCCGTCGGTGGCATGGAGGAACCCACTCGCGCTCACGGATCCGGGGGCTGTCATGGCGCAACCGGTCATCTGTGCGGGGCTGGTCGCGACCGTGGGGTCGAGGCTGACCAGGGGGCCGGAGAGCTGGAGGCCGGAGCGATAGCTGCTTGCGGTCGCGGGGTCCGTCGTGTCCACCGGGTCGGTGCCGAACCTGATGCCCGAGTTGGTCGAGGTGTTGCTGATCGAGGCCTGCAGCGGCGCGTCGCTGGTGCCGGCACGGGGGAGTCCTTCATCGGCCCGGAGGTCCGCTCCACTGATCTGGCTCGGACCCCAGCAGGCATAGTCGCACCCGAAGACGGGCAGTCCGGCGGCGGGGGCGCTGCTCGCCGGGACAGTCTGGCTCGGCGGTGCCTGGTGTGTGCTCGTCGCCCCGGAGGCCTGCTCGCCGGTGGCCAGGGTGGCCGTGACGGCGGTGGCGTTCTCGGTGACGGTGCTGACGGTGGAGACGCCACTGACCAGGTTGACCAGTCCGGCGGACAGCGAGAGCGCCCGGGCATCCGGGGTCACCGATCCCACGTAGAGTGCGGTGACCCGCGCGTCGGCCAGGATGCGGGTCGGCGCACTCGGTTGCTCGACGACCTGAGTGGCGGTGGTCACCGGCTTGGTCTTGCCGCGCTCCGTGTGCATGACGGTGACCGAGGCAGCGAACTGGGAGGAGGCTGGGAAGTGCTTGCCGTTGGTGCTGGTGTCATAGCCCAGACGCGGAGTCAGTGGCAGGGGCGGGGTCGCCGAGCTGAGGAACTGCGAGGTGACGACCACGACCACCGGGCCGTTGCTGTTGCCGTCGCCGGGCAAGGACCGCACGGTGCGATAGAACGCACCTGTCGCGGGTTCGAAGGAGCAGCGTGCGGTCGAGGAGGGAGCGACGTACCCCGTCCAGGAGGCGGCCGTGATGCTCGTCGGGTCGGCGCAGGCTGCTTCCCGCGAGGGCGTCCCCAAGTTGGGGTAGTAGCGGTCGAGAACGTCGACATAGTTCCCCGCAGCCGGCGCCACGTGATAGGGTAGGTTGCGCATCCGCTCTAGCTCGGACTGGGCCAGGCCCTTGGACTCCGTGATCGAGTTGGCGCTGTCGGTGGACCGCAGGCCGACGATGAGCTGGGGGAGCAGAGCAACCATCACGACCATGGTGATGCCGAGCGCCACGATCACCTCGACCAGCGTGAAGCCGGCGTCGTGGGGTGCGCAGTTCTCACCGTGCCCCGGGGTGTGGCAGGACCCGAGGAGATCAGCTGATCGAGACACGGCCGGTCAGTCCTTCCACGTGGATCACATAGGCCTTGTCGGTGCCGGATCGAGTGATCCGGACCGTGCCGGGTGTGGCGGTTCCGCGGGCGGTGAACGTCACGCCGTGCTGGCCCGACGCGGTGCTGGTGAAGCTCGCCGAAGCGATGTCGACCTTGTCGGAGTCGGTCGGGATCGGTCCCTCCAGGAGGGTCCTGTCCGTGCCGTCGCATCGTCCGCGATAGAGCGACCACTCGCTCTTGGCCAGGTCGAAGTCGACGCACATCGCTCGGCCCTCAGTCACCGCGCGCTGCTGGGCCTGGCGAAGGTAGGAGGTGATCTCCTGGGCAGTCCCGGACTGCTCGCGTGCGGATGCCCAGCTGTTCCAGCCGGCGACGGCGACCGCCATCATCACGCCCATCAGCACCATGGTGATCAGCACCTCGACCAGCGTGAAGCCGGCATCGCCGTCTCCCGGCGTCGGCCTGTGGTGGATCATCGGGTGCCTGTCTGTGGGTGCGGTCTGTGCTGGTTGCACGTTGGTTGTCGCGGCGCGGTTGTTGCCCGCTCGAGGTGTACGTCGGCACGTGCGAGGTGTGACTTGACCCCTGAACAGGGAAGTCATGTGCCAGTAGAGGGCCGGGGAAGGTCCGCCCGAACGAGTCCTTAAAAGTTTTTCGATCCAGGGCTAAAGCCGGGCGTCTGGCGAGCCGACCATCGGGTTGTCAAGACGCGAGGGTCCGGTGCGACCAGGCCTCGCACCCTCCCTCCTTCACCCATGGAGAAACGAAATGCTTGCTCGCTTGAAGAAGTCCCTCGACGAGAAGGACCAGGGCTTCACCCTGATCGAGCTCCTCATCGTCATCGTCATCATCGGCATCCTTGCCGCCATCGCGATCCCGCTCTTCCTGAGCCAGCGCGAGAAGGGCGTCGACTCCGGAGTCAAGTCCGATGTCCGTGCGCTCGCGGGGATCCAGGAGTCACTCGCGGTCGACGGTGGCTACTCGTCGCTTGACGCTGACATCCAGGCCGCGAAGTTCAACAAGACCGAGGGCAACGTCATCGCGGTGAAGACCAGCACCGACGCGTTCTGCATCCAGGGATCGAACGAAAAGGGCAGCCGCAAGGGGACCGAGGGCGGCTACTTCTGGTACGACTCCACGCTCGGTGGACTGCAGAGTGGTGAGAACGCGCCGACTGGTGGCGCCTGCGCCGCTATCACGACTGCCTTCGTGCCTGTCAGCTGATTCAGCGTTGTTGATGGGGTGGTCCGTGTTACGGGCCGCCCCATCGTCATCTTGGCGCTCACGTCAGCGTCGCGTTGCTTCGTGATCCACCAACCAAGCCCTTCGAGAACACCTGAGAGACTTGCTGATGATCGACCCCGTTGAACGCGAACTCGCCAACATCGCGAGCGCGGTCTTCGACCTGCTCCGTCCGGCGTCGGTCACTGCTCCCACGGCAACCCCGGCTGCGACTCCGCCCGCCCGCGTGGCGACCGCTGCCGTTCCGATCCCTGTGGCACCCCTCGCCGTGGCCGCTGTGACCATCGCCGCTGCACCCATCGTCGCCGCGCCCTTGGCCGCCGTGCCCATGGCCGCCGTGCCCATGGCTGCTACGCCCCGTCCACCGACACCAGTCCGCTCGGGCGATGCAGTAGCCATCCTGGACGAGATCGCATTCCTCGATGAATGACAGGTGGTGGGTGACGGCGACGGCTTCCCTCGTCGCCGCTGCCCTGCTCTGTCTCACGCCTGCGCCGGCCTTCGCGGACGACATCGGCCGGTCAAAAGACAAGGACCACGCCCTCGAGCTGCAGCGTCACCTCCAGGACTCCCGCGCAGCCCATGACCGCGCAGTACTGCACCTCGAGGAGCTGCGCGGCCGTCTCGCCGAGCGCCGCGAGCAGAGCACCGCAGCCACCGAGAAGGCGCGAGACGCCTCCGCCGGGGTCGACAAGTCGCCCGGTGTCCTCGATGCCGTCAGCGACCTGGTCACCGGCAACGATGACCTTGACCGTGCGCACGACGTGGCACGCAACGCCGAGCATTTGCAGGCGATGACCGCGATCCTGGAGCGAGGGGTCAAGGAGGCTCGGCGCGACGTACGCGTCACGGCCAAGGAGCTCGCGACGGCCAGCACCGCCGCGCAGCAGCTGAAGGGCGCCGAGGCTGCCCGGGCATCCGCACGGCTGGCCCGCGAGTGGTCGACGCTTCCAGCGGACTACCGCGCCTCCAACACGGCCCAGGACCAGCGGAACCGACGCGCGATCAAACGCTGGCACGCCCAGCTCTCACAGATGGCGGCAGCTGAGCTCACCCCGCCGACAGCGCGGGAGCTGGAGCAGGCTCGGCTGCCCGGCCAGCTGCGGCAGCTCCGGGATCGCACCGGCCGCGTGGTCCCGGGGGCGGCCATTGTCCGTGGGCACGACGCGAGAACCTTCGAGGTGGTCCCGGACACGACTGTCCGCGTGGTCTCCACAGCGCTCGCGTCCCTCGGTGTCCGAGCCGATGAGAACCGCAGCTGCGCGGAGTTCCTGCAACAGGCCTGGGGTGTCGCGCAGGTCGACGTACCCTCCGATGCTCCGGCGCAGTGGGAGTCGTTGACCGCCGTCAGCAAGGGCCACCCGGTCGTGGGCGACGTTGTCTTCTTCCGTCGGGACGAGGGCCATGGCATCGGCATCCATGTGGGTGGCAACGAGGCCGTCGCTCTCGACGAGCCATCCGGGGAGGTCGCTGTGGTGGCGGTCCCGTCGAAGGCGGTCCTGGCCGTACGCCGCGTCACTCTCTCGCCGGACCGGGGCCTCGAGACGGACGACGTACCTGACGTGGTCACCCAGGGTTGCGAGCCTCCGCCGCCGGTTGCCACGGTGCCCGCTGGGGGGCCCGCCGCGGGACCCGCCGTGGTCTCGGGCCTGAGCTGGAATTTTCCCGTGGACGAAGGTCGCTATGTGATGTCGGCTGGTTTCGGGAACGCCGGCACCTTGTGGTCGAGTGGTCGGCACACCGGTCAGGACTTCGCGGCTCCGATGGGTACGCCGGTCCGCGCAGCTGCGGCCGGACGGGTCAGTATCGAACAGTCATCGTGGGCGGGCCAGTTGGTCCGCATCGACCACGGCGGTGGACTCGAGACCCTCTATGCCCACATGTCGCGCGTCGACGTGGCCTCGGGGGCGACCCTCGAGGCCGGAACACCCATCGGCGCGGTGGGCAGTGAGGGCAACAGCACCGGGCCGCACCTGCACTTCGAGGTGCGCAGCAAGGGCGTGGCAATGGACCCGATGCCTTTCCTGTCCGGCCGTGGAGTCTCCTGACCACCGGACCGAAGGCTGCGCTTCCAATCCGGATCAGGCAGACTGGCGGGACCACTGACATCTCGGAGGCGTCATTGTGAGCCAAACTGCCGTTGACCAGCTCTGGGTCGACTACGCCGCGACCCGCGACGAGGAACTGCGAAACCGCCTGGTGCTGCAATATTCACCGCTGGTGAAGTTCGTGGCCGGGCGGGTCCGTTCCGGCATGCCGGCAACGGTCGACCAGTCGGACCTCATCTCCGACGGTGTCTTCGGCCTGATCGACGCGATCCAGCGTTTCGAGCCCGATCGCGGGCTGCAGTTCCCGACCTTCGCCGTCCCGCGGATCCGCGGTGCCATCATCGACGGTCTGCGCTCGATGGACTGGGTGCCCCGGTCGGTGCGGTCGAAGGTGAAGGACGTGGCGGCTGCGCAGACGGCCCTCGAGACCCGGCTGGGCCGGTCACCGGAGGACGAGGAGGTCGCCGCGGAGGTGGGGCTGACGCTGCGCGAGCTGCGAGACCTCTATGCGAAGGTGTCGTTCACCAGCGTTGCCAGCTTTGACGACTCGGGTCCTGGGTTGGTCGACGACCGCGCTGGCCTCGCACTGGAGGCGACCGAGGACGAGGACACCCGACGCCTGCTGCGCTCCGCGATCAACAACCTGCCCGAGCGGGACAAGATCATCCTGGCGCTCTACTACTTCGAGCAGCTCACGTTGGCCGAGATCGGCGCCGTTCTCGGGGTGACCGAGTCGCGGGTCAGCCAGCTGCACACTCGCGCCACGTTGGCGCTGCGCGGTCATCTTGCCGACGCAGACGTCGCCTGAGTCTCCTGGGGCTGGTTGGTCACCGGGGACGCTGACGTACTTCTCGGATCACAGTGGTTGGTCGTCGGTGCCGAACATGATGACTTCTCCGCCACCGAAGCGCTTTGCCTGATACATCGCGGTGTCCGCGAGCGACAGTGCACGGGCCGGCTCGTGAGGGGGGAACATCGCGATGCCGATGCTGGCGTTGACCTCGAACGACTTGCCGTCGTGCCCGAGGTCGGTGAACACCTCGCTCTGGATGCGGGCCGCCACCTGCCGGGCTCCGTCCTCGTCCAGGCCCTCGCAGATGATGGCGAACTCGTCGCCGCCCAGGCGGGCGACCGTGTCGGAGGTGCGGACCACCCGCACCAGCCGTCGCCCGACCTCGGTGAGCAACTGGTCACCGACCGCGTGGCCGTAGGTGTCGTTGACCGGCTTGAACCGATCGAGATCGAGATACATCACGGCGGTTGAGCCGCCCTTCTGGCGGCCCTGGCGGGCTGCGGCCATCTCGAGCCGGTCCTCGAACAGATAGCGGTTCGGCAGGCCGGTGAGCTGGTCGTGCAGGGCTTGGTGTTGGAGCTTCTCCTGCAACATGTGTGCCGCGGTGATGTCGGAGACCATCATCAGTACGCCGGTCGAGGTGCCGTTCGGAAGCGCGCTGCACGACACCGACAATGTCCGCTGTGACCCGTCCGGGTGGTCATAACTGACCTGCTCTCGCACCACGGCGTCGCCCTTGACGGTCTGTCGCGCGTGCTCGATCAATGCTCTCGCGCGGGCCGAGGTGTGCAGCTCGTCCAGGCTCATTCCCAGGATGTCGGTGAGACGGTCGTTGACCAGACCGACATTTCCTGAGGCGTCGATCGCTGCGATCCCCTCCTGGGCCGTCTCCACGATCGTGCGGTAGCGAGCCACGGACTCACGCAGGGCCTGCTCTGCCTCGCGCCCGGCATTGATGTCCCTCAAGTTCACGACAAGGCCGCCGATGTCCGGGTCACCCAGTGAGTTGATGACGGTCATCTCGACCCAGCACCACCCATCGCCGGCGACATGCATGCGCGCGACGCAACGGTCGGTCCCGTTGGCCTCCTCCGTTGCCGTGGCGATGACGCGCTGCACCGCGGACCGTTCCTCGGGGTGCACCAGTTCAGTGACAGCGGTGCCCAGGACGTTGGCGGGGGTGTGACCGAGCATCTCCGTGAGCTTGGGCGAGGCGAAGATCATCAACTGATCGCTGTCGGTGACCAGGGCGGCGTCTGCGGCGCGATTGCTCAGGGCTCGATAGAGCCGCTCCTGGCCGGCGAGTCGCTCCTCAGCGCTGCGCAAGGCAGTCAGGTCGTGGGCGACGAGTGCGATGTGCCGCGGCGTCCCGTCCGGCTCCCGGATCAGCGCCGCGTCCACCAGCAGCTGCAGTGAGCGACCCTCGGAGTGCACGGCGATCACCTCGACGGAGATGGTGTCGGTGTCACCGTTGCGCAGCCGATCGAGCTCTCCCCGCAGCGTCGGGTCGTCAAGGGGATGCATCACCGAGAACACCTCACGCCCGGGGAACCAGTCCCGGTCGTGGCCCAGCAGCTGTGTCAGGGTGCGGTTGACCTCGGTGAAGTTTCCGTCGAAGTCGGTGAATGCCTGGGGCAGGGGTGACTGCTCGAAGAAGAGTCGGGTGTCTTCGTCGAGCGTGCCGGACGGGTCAACCGTCTCACCTTCCATGACGTTCCTTCGTGCTCGGCGACGCGCCGTGGAGACTCCGTCAGCTCCCACGGTTGGCGCCCGCAAGTTCATTGTGCACCCACCCTGATTGCCGCGTCCGGACAATGGGGAGTGGATGGCGAATTCACACTCCATCGACGCCGGTGGTCGTGGGTCTGTGGGAGATTCGGGTGCTCAACGACGGACCGTGCGGCTGGTCACGAGAAGGCTGCCCCGGCGAGAAGCGACAGCGATCCCTCCGCAAGTCGGGGATGTCGGCTTGTGGGGGCATGTTCGTGCCCCTGCCCGGGTACTTCTGCGGGGACAAACCAGATTTGAGGAGGCAAGACCATGACTGACAACAACCGAATCGACACCGGGGACCGCGGGCAGAAGGTCCGCATGGCTGCCTTGGTGGTGGGGGTCGTCTTCCTCGCCGTCGGGGTCCTCGGCTTCATCCCCGGGATCACGACCGACTACGACACGCTGGAGTTCGCCGGGCACGAGAGTGGCGCGAAGCTGATCGGCCTCTTCCAGGTCTCCGTCCTGCACAACATCGTGCACCTGCTGTTCGGTGTGGCCGGCTTGGCCATGGCCCGCACCGCGAGGGGCTCGATCGCCTTCCTGATCGGCGGTGGGGTGATCTACCTGGTGCTGTGGATCTACGGCCTGGTCACCGACAAGATGAGCGAGGCGAACTTCGTGCCCCTCAACACCGCCGACGACTGGCTGCACTTCGTGCTGGGTTTGGGCATGGTCGGCCTCGGCGTGATGGGCCAGCGAATGCTGCGGGGTCCGGTCTCGGGTGTTGCGGGTCGCTGACTCCGACTTCCCTGACTTGGCAGAGCCGGCGCTATTGGGGGCGCCGGCTCTGTCATGTGCCAATGGTCGGTCCCGTGCCACGATGACGGCATGGACTCTGAGACCCGCACCTATGTGACCGGTGACCGCGAGGTGGTGCTCGACCTGACGCGGGACTGCACGGACTTCGTGAATGGTCGGGGTGACGGCTTGCTGAACCTGTTCGTCCCGCACGCGACGGCGGGACTGGCCATCCTCGAGACGGGCGCCGGCAGCGACGACGACCTGCTGACCGCGTTGGTCGACCTGCTGCCTGCAGATGACCGGTGGAAGCACCGTCACGGCAGTCGTGGTCACGGTCGTTCCCACGTGATGCCAGCGCTGATCCCGCCGTATGCATCGGTCCCGGTGCTCGAGGGCCGGATGGCCTTGGGCCCCTGGCAGAGCGTCTGCCTGGTCGACCTCAACGTCGACAACCCCGAG
>DATCYH010000027.1:0-3678 GCA_036570405.1 Nocardioides sp. | reverse complement strand
CACCGACGGCGTCATCCGCACCGGCCGCACCGCCTTGGACGTCTCTGCCCTGACCGGCGAGTCCGTGCCGGTCGAGGCCGGCGTCGGTGACACCGTTTACGCAGGTTCCATCAACGGCAACGGCGTCCTCGAGGTCGAGGTCACCACTGCTGCGGAAGACAACTCCCTGGCCCGAATCGTGAACATCGTCGAGGCCGAGCAGTCCCGCAAGGGTGACGCCCAGCGACTTGCTGACCGCATCGCCAAGCCTCTGGTGCCTGGCGTCATGGTGTTGGCCGCCGTCATCGCGATCACCGGCAGCTTGCTGGGCGATCCCGCGACCTGGATCGAGCGCGCTCTGGTCGTTCTCGTAGCTGCTTCTCCCTGTGCGCTCGCCATCTCCGTGCCGGTCACCGTCGTGGCCGCCATCGGCGCCGCCAGCCGCATCGGAGCCCTGGTGAAGGGTGGCGCCGCTCTGGAGGCCCTGGGTCGCATCCGGTCCGTCGCGCTGGACAAGACCGGCACCCTGACGCACAATCAACCGACCGTCGTTGAGGTCGCCACCGTCTCCGGGCAGACCCGCGAACAGGTCCTCGACATCGCGGCCGCCTTGGAGTCCCGCAGCGAGCACCCCCTGGCCCGCGCCATCCTCGCCGCATTCCCACACCACCGCGACGCCGACGGCGTCGAGGCAGTCACGGGCGCTGGCATCACCGGGACCGTCGACGGCAAGCCGGCCCGCTTGGGCCGACCGGGCTGGATCGAGGCCGGCGAACTGGGTCAGCCGGTCGCAGCGATGCAGGAGGCAGGGGCCACCGCGGTGCTGGTCGAGTACGACGGCGTCGTGATCGGCGCCGTGGCCGTGCGCGACGATCTACGCCCCGAAGCCGCCGAGGTCGTGGCCCGGCTCCGGGCCAGCGGCTACTCCGTCGCGCTGCTGACGGGCGACAACGAGCGCACGGCGGTCGCCCTGGCCGCGCAGGCCGGGATCACGGATGTGCACGCCGATCTCCGCCCGGAGGACAAGTCGAACATCATCCGCCGGCTCCGAGAGGGCTCGCCGACCGCGATGGTCGGCGACGGCGTCAACGACGCCCCCGCGCTGGCCACCGCGGACGTGGGGATCGCGATGGGTGCCATGGGTAGTGACGTGGCCATTGAGACCGCAGACGTCGCCCTGATGGGCGAGGACCTGCGGCACCTACCGCACACGCTCACCCACGCCCGCCGGGCCAGATCCATCATGTTGCAGAACGTCGGACTCTCCCTCGGCCTCATCACGATCCTGATCCCCTTGGCCGCCTTCGGAGTGCTCGGGCTCGCGGCAGTTGTCCTGGTCCACGAGATCGCCGAGATCTTCGTGATCGGCAACGGCGTGCGCGCCGGTCGCGCCCGCCCGCTGGCCCCTTCACCCGCCGCCGTGGCGACGGAGACATCCGTACCAGCAGAGGCCGGCGTCTCGTGAGCCGCGACTCAAGCGAAGGCATAGTCGGGACGCGGACCAGTCGCGTGGCGGTCGCCGCGCGGGATCGGCGTCGAGGTCGGGCCAGCATCTTGCTGACCGCCGCCACCATTGCCGCGATCGACCTGAGTGCGAAAGCGGTCTCCGAGGCGCGGTTGGTCGACTCCACCGTGGATCTGGGACTTCTGAAGTTGCAGCTGGCATACAACTCCGGTGTCGCCTTCAGCCTGGGTTATCGGCTGCCTGTTGGCGTGATCCTGGCCATCACCGGGGTCATCCTGCTCGCCTTCACGGTGTATGCGTGGCGAAGGGCTCCGCGGGCCGGTTGGACCGAACGGCTCGCCGGAGGGGCGGTCATTGGTGGTGCCGCCGCCAACATCTTCGACCGCGCCCAGGACGGCCGCGTGACCGACTACCTGCACACCGGCTGGTGGCCCACCTTCAACCTCGCAGACACCTTCCTCGTCACCGGCATGATCGTGATCGCGCTCCTGCAACTCCGCGAGGAACGCAACCTGGCCGCCGTCGAACAGCCCGGCAGCGGCCACCCAATCGAGCCAGCTCCGCGCCAGCGTTGACCCCCTGACTGAACCCTTTCTGGCAGAGGGCCCGCTTGTTGCACCCACCGACAGCCAACGCTGGCTCTGACCGAGACTTCGGAGGAACGACCCACTCATGGACTTCATCGCCCCCGCACTGCAGGCAATCGGACTGTTCCTGGTCACGAACATCGACGACATCGTCGTCTTGTCCCTGTTCTTCGCGCGCGGCGCCGGGCAGCGAGGCACCACCACCAAGATCGTCGTTGGGCAGTACCTCGGTTTCGGTGGCATCCTCGTTGCCTCCATCGCCGTCACCCTCGGAGCTGGCCTTTTCCTTCCTGAAGGCGCGATCGCGTATTTCGGTCTCATCCCATTGCTGCTCGGCCTGTACGCCGCCTGGCAGGTATGGCGCAACGGGGACGATGACGACGACACCGTCGCTGACAAACCCGTCAGTGCTCTCGCTGTGGCCGCAGTCACGTTCGCCAACGGGGGAGACAACATCGGGGTGTACGTACCGGTGTTCCTCGCAGTTGGCACCACAGCTCTGATTGCCTACTGCATCGTGTTCCTGGCCTTGGTCCTGGTCCTGGTCGTTGCCGCGAAGTACGTGGCCACCCGCAAGCCGATCGCGGAGGTGCTGGAGCGGTGGGAGCACGTCCTGTTCCCGCTTGTCCTCATCGTGCTCGGCCTTGTGATCCTCATCGAAGGCGGCGCGTTCGGCCTGTGATAACCATCGTTCGCCCCTAGGCCGGACCCCGCGACGGGAGACCAGCGGCGAGCCCCGACTGAGATCCACGCGTCCGCGTCGTACTGGGGAAACGTCGCACCGTCCTTCTCCGACGGACCGCACCGGCAGCTGCGATTGCCACAGCGACGGCGCCCATCAGGCACAGCACGCGTTGGATCAGCGCGCCGTCTTGAACCGCGGGAGTGTGTGCCTCGACGAGCGCCACCTGCGCCACGGTGACGTCGGTCGTCCGCGGTTCCAATTGGGAGCGAACGGTGCGGTCGGGCCGATTACGCCGCTGATGCCATTGGTCGACGCGACCACCACCGTCCGTCCGGTCTCCATGGCCCGCGCCCGACTGATCGTGAACTGCTGTTGGAGCTGCGCGGTCCCTGTGAAGGTGGCCATTGCTGGTCTGCACCGTGACCCATCTGGCCGCCGTTCCTGACTTGCGCGGTAGCGGATTCGTCAACGCCACGTCGAAGCAGATCAGGTCCACGACCTGGGCGCCGGCCACGTCGAGTGGTTGCGTGCGGGTGCCCGGGATCATGCCGCGAGGGATCATGGCCAGACGCCCGATCTGGAGGCCGGCGAGCTGGCTGCGGAAGGGCACGTATTCACCGAACGGCACCGGGTGACGTTTGGTGTATCGCTCGGTGGTCGAGCCGTCCGGTAGCCAGACCAGACCTTGATTGAGCACGGCGTCGCTGCGAGGCCCGTCGACGATGGCCCCGACCAGCACTGGCACCTCGATCGCCGCCACGGCCCGGGAGAACGGCTGGGACACCGGCACCGGACTCGCACCGAGTTGCTGCGCGTGACCATCTGCAGTGGCACGCTCCGCTGGTCGGTTCGCGTACGGCCGGCGGTGAATCGCATCTACCCGACGACACACGGGCGTGGACGCAGCCGGACCGCAATCGGCCTTTTTGACCGGAGGTGCCCACAGCAGGACCCGATTGTGG
>DATCYH010000026.1:0-2258 GCA_036570405.1 Nocardioides sp. | reverse complement strand
GACCGTGGCGAACTACACCTGGGACACCGACCCCAAGGGTGGCTGGCGTATTGCCGGAGGCAAGGACATGGAGAAATCGCCGTGCACCGCGTAGGTCTGCAACTCCTTGTCCTTTCAGGACTACTCGCTGGGTTCCTGATCGGCGCCAGCACGCCAGCCGCGACGGCGGATAGCAAGACGGTGTGCCAGCAGCAGGACCCATTGTCAGGGATCTGCGTGGTGTGGGTGGTCGTCGAAGTGCCGAGCAACGAGAACGTCGACGACGGCCCGAAGGACACCGGCTCGGGCCAGAGCTGCTACTGGGACGGCACGAAACAGGGCATCACCAAGCCGCCCCCAGGACCGGTCCCCTGCACGTCGGAGTACGGATACTGGTCGAACACCTATCGCTGCTACATCCGCCTCCTCGACCCTCAACCGCCCGCCGGCGACCCAGCGTGGGAGGGACACGAGCCTGGCGACGGTGCGGTGTACGACTGCTACCAACCGCAGGCCCATCTCCTCATCCACATCTGGGCTGATAACCCTCCGGAGAACTCGGGCACGGGACCGAGCCCGCGCGACGTCGCGCAGTTGGCCATCGACGACATGGCGCTGCGGGCGATCGACGTCGGCATCACGCCAGAGCCAGGGGTGAACCGGATCGGGTTGGTCGGCATGCCGGTGTGGATGTGGGCGGCCAACCCTGACGACCACACCTACGGGCCGATCACAGCCACCGCCACTGCAGGTGGGATCACGATCACCGCGACGGCGAACGTGCAGAAGGTGACCTGGCAGATGGGCGACGGCACGACCGTCGAGTGCCGAACGGCAGGGACCCCGTACAAGGCCGCATACGGCAAGAAGCCGTCCCCGGACTGCGGTCACGTCTACACGAAGTCGAGCGCCGGAGAGCCCGGTGGCACCTACACGGTGACGGCGACGTCGTCGTGGGTGATCACGTGGGAGGGCGCCGGCCAGACCGGAACCATCCGCCTCGACGGCCTTCAGAGGTCAGTCGAGATCACCATCGGCGAGGCACAGGTGCTCGTGGAGTAACGGGCAGCGGCGAGAGGGCAGACGAAGATGAGCAGCACCGCGACACGGTATGAGCAATCGCAGATCCCCCCTCCGTCCTCTGCCGAGCCACCGTTGCCTCCACCTCCGAAGTTGCGACGACGTCCGGCCCTTATCGCTGCCGCGGTGGTGGCGATCTGTCTGGGCGCGATCCTTGGCGGTTGGGCGTGGACCGCCACGACCAACACTCAAGAAGTCCTCGCCTCACGTGCCGACATCGAGCGCGGGGCGATCATCGAGGCCGACGACCTGGTCCGGGTCCGGGTCAACAGTGACCCCGCCTTGAAGCCGGTCGGTGCGAGTTCTTTGGAGTCGGTGGTCGGGCAACGAGCCGCCGTCGACATCGCAGCTGGTTCGCTGCTGACGCCGTCGTCGTACGCCGACTCGGTAGTGCCGGCCGAGAACATGTCGGTCGTCGGCGTCGCGCTGACGTCGTCGCAGGCACCCGGGATGGACCTGCAGACGGGTGATCGGGTGCGGGTGGTTGCGACACCGGCCGAGGGCAGTGAGGCTCCGACTGGGGTTCCCTCGTTCAGCGAAGCCGAGGTGGTCGGCGTTCGAATCTCCGATGACACCGGTCAGCTCGTCGTGGATCTCTTGGTCCCCCACGCCGAGGCGGCCGTTCTGGCCACCCAGATCGCGAGCGGGAACGTCGTGATCGTGCTGGACTCCAGGGCGCGGTGACGTCATGACTGTCATTGCGCTCGGCTCTGCCTCCGGCTCCCCGGGAGTCACGACGACCGCTCTCGGGATGGCGTTGCTGTGGCCACGACCGGTGCTGCTGGTCGAAGCGGACGCCACCGGAGGGTCTGGCATCTTGGCGGGCTACTTCCGCGGCATCAAGTCCTACGACCAGGGCCTGGTTGAGCTGGCCCTCTCAGCTGACGACGTGGCCGACCTGCTGCCGCGGATCGCCCAACCGATCGGGTCCTCTACCGCGGCGTTCATCCCCGGTCCACGGGCCCACACCCAGGCGCCGGCACTCACCGGACTGTGGACGCCGCTGATGACGGCCCTGCAGGACCTCGAAGCGACCGGCCAGGACGCCAGCGTCGACTGCGGTCGGCTCGGTCTCGTCGGATGGCCCGAGCCCGTGCTTGCCGAGTCAGATCTCTCCTTGATGCTGTGTAGGACGCACCTGCCTGCCATCGCAGCCACCCGCTCGTGGGCCGAAGCCGTCCAGCGTGGGCATCCGGCGT
>DATCYH010000025.1:0-4148 GCA_036570405.1 Nocardioides sp. | reverse complement strand
TCGGCCAGGGCCCGGTGGTTGCCGAGCTTCGGGGGAGAGGCGTAGTAGGCACGCGGGAACCAGCGTCGCGACAGCTCCTTGATCGAGGAGACGTCGACGATCCGGTAGTGCAGGAACGACTCGAGCTCGGTCATGTCGCGTGCCAGGAAGGCGCGGTCGGTCGCCACGGTGTTGCCGGCCAGGGGCGGGCGCGAGCCATCGGGGCAGTGCTGCTTGATGTAGGCCAGCACCTGCTGCTCGGCGTCGGCCATCGTGATCCCGTCGGCCAGCTCCTCGAGCAGCCCCGACTTGACGTGCATCTCGCGCACGAAGTCGGTCATCTGCTCCAGGGCCTCGGCCGGGGGCCTGATGATCAGGTCGACCCCCTCCCCAAGCACGTTCAGCTCGAAATCGGTCACCAGGGCCGCCACCTCGATCAGCGCGTCCGCGCCGAGGTCGAGGCCGGTCATCTCACAGTCGATCCACACCAGTCTGTCGCTCACGTCTGTCGACACTAGGGCATGGCAGCCGCGCTGACGCGGTGGGAGGGCTCAGCGGCGTCTCAGAATCGACCCCTAGGATCGAGGTATGTGGGGTTGGGTGGGGTTGGTCCTCCGGTTGCTGGTCGGCGGCGTGTGGATAGTGGCCGGGGCGCTCAAGCTGCCGGATCCGGCGGCCAGCGTCCGCGCCGTCCGCGCCTATGACCTGTTGCCCGAGTCGATCGTCCCCACCGTCGGCCACGTGCTGCCGCTGGCTGAGATCGTGATTGGTGCCTGCCTCGTCGTCGGCCTCTTCACGCGGTGGAGCGCACTCCTGTCCGGGCTGTTGTTCCTCGTCTTCATCATCGGCATCGCCTCTGCCTGGCAGCGCGGACTCCAGATCGACTGTGGCTGCTTCGGCGGTGGCGGCCAGATCGCTGACGCGACGTCGAAGTATCCCCTCGAGATCGCCCGGGACGTCGGACTCCTGGCGGCCTCGGCACTGCTGGTCTGGCGCCCGCGGACCCGGCTGGCCCTTGACCCCGTCCTGTTCCCCACACCCACGGAGGAAGCACGTCCATGACTCAGAAGCAGCGCAACGCACTGATCGCAGGTGTGATCGCCGTCGTACTGGTGGCGATCGTCGGCATCGGCTGGGCTGTCCAGTCGAACCGCGACACCTCGGGTGATGCGGCGGATCGGCCGGGCGACAAGTCCTCCGAGACGACAGCACGCGAGGTGAAGGTGGCTGCCGAAGGCGATTATGGGCTCGGCGTCGGCGATCCTGACGCGCCGGTCAAGGTGGAGATATTCGAGGACTTCCAGTGTGGGCACTGCGCCGACTTCAAGAAGGCTGCCAACGATGACCTGCTCGCCGCTGCGCAGGACGGATCGGCCTATGTCATCTATCGGCCGATGGCGTTTCTCAACGAGTGGTCGATGCGCGCCATGAACGCCTTCGGCGTCGTGCTCGACGAGGCTGGCGCGGAGGCCGCTCTCCAGCTCCACGACCTACTGTTCGCCAACCAGCCGAGCGGCACCGTGCCCTCCAACGACGAGATCGTTGCCCTGGCGGTTGAGGCCGGTGCGTCCGAGTCAGACGTCCGCAAGGGCATCGAGGACCTCTCCTTCCAGCAGTGGGTGGTCAACGCCACCGACGACGCTTCCAAGCGTGGCGTGACCGGCACCCCCACTGTGTTCGTCAACGGTGAGGCGGTCGGCGGCCAGACGATCGAGGAGCTGACGGCGAACACCTTCAAGGGGATCGACGCGGGCTGAGTCCGGAAGCCGGCGGAGTTTGGGCCGGCGTCCGAGGGGCTAGATTCCGATCATGGGACTCCGCGTGCGACTGCTGCTCGCTGGCATGTGCCTGCTCGGCATCTTTGGGGTCGCGCCGGCGTCGGCCGACCCGACCGGGGACGGGCCGCGCCTCGCACAGGTGCGGGCGGACCTGGCCGAGTCCGGGGTCTATCTCGAACCCGGGCCGGCAGTGGGGGAGATCGACCTGTGGCGAGAACGGCTGGAATCCGAGTTGGCCGAAGCCGACCTGGGCGTCCCGATCGTGGTCGGACTGTGGAGCGAGATCGCAGATGTCCCTCCGTCGATGTACGCAGACCCTGCCGAGACCCTGACCGGTGTCGGGGCCGAGGGTGGCGTCCTGCTCGGCTCCACAGGCGGGTCCCTCGAGGTCCTGCACCTGCAGGCGGGGAAACCCAAGGCCCTGATCGACGGTGTCCTTCTGGGCACCCGCGCGGTGGCGGCCCAGCTCGTGGAGCGCAGCCCCCACCCCGACCGGTTCTTGCGGGTGAGTCCCGTCGCCCAGGCGTGGATCTACCTCCGTCTCGCCGCCGCCGACCCTCCGGACCCCAAGGACCTGGTGGACGAACTCGCCGGGGACACCAGCCTCCTGGACGACTCCGCCTATCCGGCGTTGCGCTCCGACTCCTGGTCGCCGAACGACTTCCGCCCCCTCAGCGTTGCGGCCATGGGGCTCGTGGTCCTCGGCACCTGCCTGATGATCGTGCGCCGGGTCCGTGCCGACCACCGGGCGGCTCGCAGGGCGGAGGCGGCCGGCGAGGTGGACCCGTTGGCCGCCAGACTCACTCCCCTCATGGTCGAGGAGGAGCTGACCAATCTCGCCGAGGCGATCTCCACCTCTGACCGGTTGCCGGGGGACCCGGCCTACGACAAGGCGCTCGCCTTCGCCGACGCCGCCAACGCCCATGCAAGCTCCGAGGACGTGCGGGACCTGCTCGGCGTGCATTTCCTGGTCGCCGACGGTGTTCGCGCGCTCGGTGGATGGAGCCGGGAGAGCCGCTGCTTCTTCAACCCTGCCCACCGGGGCACGACCACCCTGCGCCGCAAGCAGTCCGTGCTTCCGTGCTGCGCAGCGTGTGCCAGTGCAGTGCGCAGTGGTGGCCGTCCCGACTCGTTGCTGCTGTCCGATGCCGACGGTCGGGTGCGCGCCTACTACGAGACCGATGACATCTGGACCGCCACCGGTTATGGCGCGGTCGACGAGCGTTGGGCCCGCCGGGTCCACCTGGACGCACTGGAGCGCCGGTGAGCACCGGGAAACCCAAAGCACGCTCCGGCTGGAAGGAGATCGCAGGTGTCGGGTGCGTCCTCGTGGCCCTGGGCTGGCTGGTCGGTCTCTTCTCCCCGCACTATTCAACGGACAGCCGGCCGATCGTTGACACCTCGGTACGCACGCCATATGTCACCGACCTTGCCGATCGCCTGCGCAAGGACCCGGTATACGTCGACCCGGTGCTTGCCGACACCGTGGGCAAGGACTTGGTGACTCCAGAGGTGCGCGAGGCCGTCGAGAACAGCGAGCTGGCGACGTACCTGCTGGTCATCCCCGACCTGCCTGGAGGTTCGGCGCAGACACGGGTGCTGCTCACCAGGATTGCGGACGAGCTGGATGAGCAGGCGGTCTTCTTCGCCCTGGACCAGAACCGACTCGTCACCGACCACGTGCACAAGTCGGACGCTGTGATCCTCGATCGGGAGTTCGGCACCCAGACTCCCGAGACCATGTTGGACACCGTCGAAGACGCGGCAGACCACGTGGACGGTGAGGAACAGGACCTCGCCTTCGACGTCCTCAACGGGTTGCTCCTCGGCACCCTGCTCTCCGTGCTGCTGTGGAACGCCGTGAGGTTCGTGCGGTGGACCCGACGCCGCAACAGGTCCTACCTGACGGGGTTCGAACGATGAGGGGGCGCATGATCGTTCTCGGCATCCTGGGCGTCCTGGCCCCGGTGGTGCTGGCGGCCCCGGCTCGAGCCGACACGGAGGTCCGCATCGACAATGAAGCCGGTCTGGGCGCCGAGCGGGAGGCCGAGATCAGGGAGCTGGCCGAGGAGACCGACGTCTCCGCGATCGTCGTCGCGCTGGAGAGCCTGCCACGCGAGGCCAGGCGTTCACCGCACCTGCTCGCCACGCAGGTGCTGGCCGAGACGTCCTCCGGGGTCGAGGTCGTCCTCGTCTATGGCGCGGGCTCTCTCCCCGCGTTCGGGGTGGCGACGAGGCAAGGCTTCGACGGCTTGACGAACACGAGCTCGGCGCTCCAAGCCACGGACTTCACCGACGACCCGGCCGCGGACGAGTTCGTGGCCCTGGTCGACATGGTGCTCAACGACACTGGCGACGCCGGCGTCCAAGCGGCGATCGACAGGTCCCACG
>DATCYH010000024.1:0-1500 GCA_036570405.1 Nocardioides sp. | reverse complement strand
GTCGCTGTGCGGTGGCAGCCAAGCCGTCGGGGCCGGCTGCGAACGAAAGATGGTCCAGGCGCATGTCAGCCATTGTGGGCTCACGATGATGAATCAGTCACATCGGGGGTGTGGTCTCTTGACGTCGAGACATATCCACGTTATGGCGACGCGCCGAATCGGGCGCGGAGGCGGCTCGATCGCATCAGCGAGGATCGGCCGGATGGATCGCGAGGGCCGACCGCGAGCGCAGATGCGCCTCGCAGTGCCGCACCAACGCGTCGTACGCCGGCTGGCCCATCAGCTCGACCAGCTCGGAGGCGTTGGTCTCGTAGAACGGCACCATCGCCACGTGCGCCTCGGTGTTGCCGGTGCAGTACCAGTCGAGGTCGTGGCCACCGGCACCCCAACCGCGTCGGTCGTATTCCGCGATCGTGACCTCGGTGTAGGACGAGCCGTCCTGTCGTTCGACATCGCGGTAGGAGCGCCGGATCGGCAACTGCCAGCACACGTCGGGTTTCGTCTCCAGCGGGTTCCGTCCCTGGCCGAGGGCGAGTCCGTGCAGCGCGCACCCGGCCCCCACCGTCCAGTTCTCTGTCCTGAAGTCGGCGCGGTTGTGGAAGATGCAGGCGCTCTGGCCGTCGACATCGATCGCCAACGTCTTGCGCTCGCCGTCCTCGTCCTTCTCGATCCAGTCCTTCTTGCGGACCGAGCGACCCGGGTGGAACTGCCAGGTGGTCTCGTCGAGCTGGTCGACGAAGGCCGACACCCGTTCCTCGTCGTCCTTGTCGGCGAAGTGCGCGCCGAGCGTGCAGCACCCGACGTCGGGGGAGTCCTTGTAGATGCCCGAGCAGCCACCGCCGAAGATGCAGGTGTAGTTGGACGTCAGCCAGGTCAGGTCGCAACGGAAGACCTGTTCCGCGTCAGCGGGGTCGGTGAACTCGATCCAGGCCCGGGGAAAGTCGAGGGCTACTTCAGGCACCGGGCCAGCCTACGGCTTACGCGGTGGCGGCCTCAGTCGATCCTCTACCGTGGAACCATGAGGCTGGGAGTGCTCGACATCGGTTCCAACACCGGCCACCTGCTCGTCGTGGACGCGCACGGTGGCGCTGCGCCGTTGCCCGCCTACTCCTACAAGGAGCCACTGCGCCTGGCCGAGCACCTCGACGAGAACGGCGCGGTCTCGCCCGCTGGCATCGCTGCGCTCACCGAGTTCACCCGACAGGCCGTCGCGGTGGCCGAGGACAAGGGTTGTGAGGAGATGCTCGCGTTCGCCACCTCGGCGGTGCGCGACGCGGTCAACACCGACGCGGTCCTCGACCAGGTCCGCGCAGTCACCGGTGTCGACATCGAGGTCCTTCCCGGGGAGGACGAGGCACGCTTGACCTTCCTCGCCGTACGCCGGTGGTTCGGCTGGTCAGCCGGCCGTCTGGCGGTCTTCGACATCGGAGGCGGCTCGCTGGAGATCGCCGGCGGGCAGGACGAATCGCCAGACGTGGCATGGTCCCTGCCGCTCGGCGC
>DATCYH010000023.1:0-1785 GCA_036570405.1 Nocardioides sp. | reverse complement strand
ACGCCGGCACCATCAATGGCAGCCCTATGCCCAAGGCCTCGAAGAAGGCGCCGAGCAGGGGCGGCGCCACCAACCCGAGTGCGGCGAACGTGAGCTTGTCGCCGTAGAACTTCGCCAGCGGGATCCGCAGCAGCGCCAGTTCCCGAGTCGGCGTGCGCACCCACATTCCGGGAGGCAGAACCCGGATCGCCCACACACCGAGGCGTTCCTTGCCCGAGGTCGACTCGGTGGAGGCAACCAGATCGGCATGCCGGGATGGTGTGAGCCGCCCGAGTGCCTCGGCGAGATCCACCTGAGCTGGTAGCAACCGGGCGACCAGCAGCACGGCGCCGAGCATGAGCAGCGCGCCGGCCGCCATCGCCAAGGGCAGGCCCGCGATCATGACGCCCGCCCCACAGTCCCCGAAGCGCCGACGAGAAAGCGTGCCAACGGCTTGCCGATCGCCATTCGCTTCATCCACACCAACGTCGCGACGTACGCAGCCAGCAGCGTCACCAGGATGACCTGGCCCAGGGGATTGCGGTATGGCTCGACGTACGTCCCGGAGATCGCGAGGATCACCAGGACCCCGACGCTGATGATGGTGACCCAGCGGGCAGTGGCGCGAGGCTTGGCGCGGTCGGCCTCGATCTGGCGTCGAGCACGTACGTCGGCAGCGACCGACTCGGCCAGACTTTCCAGCACCTGCGCCAGCCCGGCTCCCCGACGCCGCGCCGCGAGTATCAGGTTCGCAGCCACCAGATCTCCGGTTGCGTCATCGAGCTCGTCAGCGAACGCCCGGATCGCCTCCTCGGTGTTCCATCGCGAACGCAAACGCGCGACCAGTCGCTGAACTTCCGGCCGGATCGCACTTGGAGTTGACCGTTCAGTGGTGACCAAGGCCTGCTCCAGACCGATGCCGACAGTCAGCACGCCGGACAGCGATCGCGTCCATTCCTCCATTGCCTCGAGCCGGTCGATCCTTGCGGCGGCGCCGGAGTTCGACAGCAGCATCGGCACACCCACGCAGGCCAGCGGTACGGCGATCAGCGCGAGAGCCCAGCCCGTCACCAGCCACGCCATGCACCCGCCGACCACGCCCACCAGCAGCAGCCGCTTCGTGGCAGCGCTCATCGGCTTGCGCTGAACCGGGCGAGACCGCGGCGGACGAACCGGCGCCGGTTTCAGTCCGACGACCAACCCGATGATTCCGGCGACTATCAGTGCTCCCGCAACGGCCGGCACCAAGGCGATCACGACAACACCTGCTGCTCGCTGAGGAACGCGCCGAGGTCGAATCCGCAGGGCGCCAGTGCCCGGTACTCCTCGGGGAGGATCGCGGGCCGTGCGGTTCCGGAGGCATCGGGGGAGAACAGGTGCGTCGTGGCGTAGCCGGTCTCGCGTTCGCCCGGCGCCACCGCGATCACCTCACGCACACAGCGGCGCCGCTGGAATCCGTCCGCTGCACGCTCGGTGGTGAGATCTAGTTGCACGATCAGGTCGATGGTCGAGGCGAGCTTGCTCGTCGCCAGTTCGTGGGTGACGTGCGGACCGGCCTCCATCGCGCACGTGACGAGCTTGCGGATCGCGGCAACGGCATCAGAGGCGTGGGTGGTGGAGATGGATCCGGTGCCGGACTCCATCGCCTTGATCATCGCCCAGATCTCCCGGCCGCGGACTTCGCCGACGATCTGGCGCGACAGGTTGAACAGGAACGAGTCGATCAGCGCCTCGTCGAGGTTGAACTCGCCGGCCAGGCGACCGTCAGCACCACGCTCCCCGGACCCAGGGCGTGCCTCCCAGGCA
>DATCYH010000022.1:0-3695 GCA_036570405.1 Nocardioides sp. | reverse complement strand
TGAGCCGACCCGTCAGTTGTTGACGCTTCATCGCGCCGACCCGGCAGTTGTTGACACCTGATTGCGTCAACAACTGCCGGGTCGGCGCAATTTTGGGTGAGGTAGTCGGTCAGCTGGTCAGCGGCGTCGCGTAGGACAGGTCGCGCAGACCCTCATAGGCCGGCGCGGTGGCCGATTCCTCGACCTGCATGTCCCAGCCGATCTGGATCGCCGGGTTCGCCGCGTCGGCGCGATAGAGGCTGATGTCGTAGTCGTTGTCGATGTTCTGCTGCATCGCCTCGGGATTGCCGATGGCGGTGACTACGAACGGTTGCGGGTAGGGGATGCCCTGCAGCTCGACCGAGTTGCCGGCGCACTTGATCCCGGTGGTGCTGATGATCCGTTGGCCCTGGATCATGATCGCCTCGGCGCCGGCGAGCCACATTGCGTTGACGACGGCCTGGATGTCCTGCTGGTGCACCACGAGCCGGTTGATGTCCTCGGCGTCGCTGCGCAGCTCGGTGGGCGCGTCCGACAGGGTCACCGTCAGCGCGTGCCCGGTCACTTCCCGGAACCCGGCGGGTCCCTCGAGCTTGCGCGCCGCGGCGCGGGTACGGCGTACCTGCGCGTCGTCGACCTGCGCGGAGAGCCGGTCGACCTCCTCGTTGAGCCGGCGAGCCCGCTCCTGCTTCGCCTCGACGTTGGCACTCTCGCTGCGCACCAGCGAGGCCATGTCCGTGACCCGGCCCGGACGCAGGTCGTTGCCACCGCTGTTGACGGCGCTGACCAGGAACAGCGAGCCGCACGCGGCGAAGACCAGCGGCGTGCCGACGCGCCAGCGCCCACGGCTCTTGCCGCCAACAGGGCTCTCCCCATTTGCCCCAAGGGGGCGGTGGTCGCGTGGAGAGGTGGGCATGGCGACTACGCTAACCCGGGTGCGGTGACGAACGCACACGTGACTACGAGGAGATGTTGGTGTCCAAAGAGAAGCTCAAGCTCGACTTCGACGACCCGGACGAGGTCAGGGGTCCGATCTTCTCGGTCCGCTTTCTGATCTCGCTGCTGCTGATTGCCGCGGGCATCGTGTACGTCGTCCTGTGGACTCTCTATGTGCGTGACCTGCGCACGTTCGAGAACACCTTCCCGCAGCCCAAGGGTGGTGCGCCGGACACGCTGATCCCCGGCATGGACAAGCTCGACGGCTGGAACTGGCTGGTCGGTTTCGGCCTGCTCTTCCTCGGCCTCGCCTTCGCCGCCCACCCGAAGACCCCGTTGGGCCGCGGCCGCGGTGTCGTGGTCGGCATGCTCGGCTGCTTCCTCATCGGGCTGATCTGGATCATCCTGTTCTACATCTTCGCCGACAAGCCGGAGGGTGAGATCTGGCTGCTCGGCGACCTGGGCCAGGTCAACCTGATGGTCGGCATCGGCTTCATGGCGGTGGGATTCACCTACGCCACCCGCTGGGAGTGAGCCCCGCGTCTCTCCGCTGACCTGCGGAAACACACGCGTGTAAGTTCTCCACAGGAGTTATCCACAGTGTGGATAACTCGTTCTTGCGCCTGAATGACACAACGGCTGCCCCTCCTCGAGGGGCAGCCGTTGTCGTTCGCTGATCAGGCAGGGCTCAGACCAGCAGGGCTCAGACCAGCAGGGCTCAGACCAGCATCGCCGTGCGCGCCGCGATCAGCGCGGCCACGGCGACCATCAACACCACAAAGCTGATCAGCTGCCAGGTCCCGCGTCGCTCGCGCGGCGAGAAGGCGAAGGCACCGGCGAGCAGTACGCCCCCGATGAAGCCGCCCAGGTGTCCCTGCCAGGAGATGCCGGGGTTCATGAAGGTGATCACCAGGTTGATGCCGAGCCAGGCCAGCAGGGTGCGGATGTCGCCGCCGACCTTCCAGCCGATCACGATCAGGGCGCCGATCAGGCCGAAGACCGCGCCGGACGCACCCAGGGTGTGCGTGGAGGGGTCGGTGAGCAGGTAGACCACTCCCGAGCCGACCAGCCCGGAGCCGAGGTAGACGCCGAGGAAGCGGAGTCGGCCCAGCACCATCTCCAGCTGCGGCCCCAGGAACCACAGGGCCAGCATGTTGAAGCCGATGTGCATCGGCTCGACGTGGGCGAACATGCTGGTGACCAGCTGCCACCAGGCACCGTCTGCCACGCCGGGCAACCAGGCGGCCTCGCGACCGCTGGCGGCGATCAGGTCACAGGCCTGACTGCTGGCGATCGACTCGCCGTTGCCCTGGGTCCACATCCCGCCGTCGCCGCTGCACAGGCCGCGGCCCATCAGCGAGAGTCGCAGCACCCAGTCGCTCTTGGCGCCACCGGTGGCGGTGATCAGCAGCCAGACCGCCACGTTGATGCCGATCAGCACCCACGAGGTGAGCGCCGGATTGGCCGAACGGGTGCCGCCGTACGCCGTCTTGTGCTGCTTGGTCTGCTTCGCTCCCTCGTGCACGCACGACGGGCACTGGAAGCCGACCGAGGCGGGCACCATGCAGTCGGGGCAGATGGTGCGATCGCAGCGTTGGCAGCGGATGTAGGCCTCGCGCCCCGGGTGCCGATAGCAGTGCGGGACCGGCGGCCCGGGGGGCGAGGGATCACTCATCTGGGTTCAACCGATCCGTCTCAGGAGCGGGTGATCTCGACCGAGTTGATGACCATGTCCTCGACCGGTCGGTCCTGACGACCGGTGGGGGTGCTGCCGATCGCGTCGACGACGTCGCGCGACGCCTGGTCGGCCACCTCGCCGAAGATCGTGTGCCTGTTGTTCAGGTGCGGGGTGGGGCCCAGGGTGATGAAGAACTGCGAGCCGTTGGTGCCCGGGCCGGCGTTGGCCATCGCCAGCAGGTAGGGCTTGTTGAACTGGAGCTCCGGGTGGAACTCGTCCTTGAAGTTGTAGCCCGGTCCGCCGATGCCCTGACCAAGCGGGCAGCCGCCCTGGATCATGAAACCGGAGATGACCCGGTGGAAGATCAGGCCGTCGTAGTACTTCTCGCCGGAGCGGCCGGCGTCGTCGGTGTAGTCCTTGGTTCCCTCGGCAAGGCCGACGAAGTTCTCCACCGTGAGCGGAGCGTGGTTGCCGAAGAGGTTGATCGTGATGTCACCCTTGTTGGTCTTCAGGGTGGCCTGGAGGTCAGCCATGACTGCCTTTCGTCGAGGTCAGGTCTGTTCCCCCAGATCTTCGCAGGCCGGGGCAACTTCAGGCACCTCGGCCACCGGTTCACGGTGCTCCATGGTTGGAACGCTTGGTGCTTTGGTGTTTGATCGAGACAACGAGACATCAACTTCGGGAGGAAGTCCGACATGGGCATACGCAAGAAGCACACCTTGGCCGATTCGGCGAGCGAGCTCGCCGACAACATCCGTCCCGCCCTCGAAAATGCCCGCGACAAGGCTGTCCCGATGATCAAGGACGCCCGCGACAAGGCCGCCCCCTACGTCGCCGAGGGCCGCGCCCTCGCCGCCGAGAAGACCCACGAGGCGATGGAGAAGGCTGCTCCGCTCATCGCCGAGGGCCGCGCACTGGCTGCGGAGAAGGCAGTGGAGGCCCGCGAGAAGGCCGCCCCGCTCATCGCCGAGGGCCGCGAGCGCGCTGCCGAGAGGGCTGCGGAGGGCAAGATCGCCGCCCTGGCCAAGGTCAACGAGCTGCGCGGCATCGAACCGGAGCCCAAGAAGGGCGGGAAGCTGAAGAAGCTCTTCTTCGTCGGTGC
>DATCYH010000021.1:0-2287 GCA_036570405.1 Nocardioides sp. | reverse complement strand
CAACGGCTCCCGGGTCCTGCAGGCCGAGGCGCTGCGCGACTGGCTGCCCAGCGTCGAGGCCGAGACCGGCACCGAGGCCGTGCTGCTCGCGGGGGACTTCAACTCCTACGCCCAGGAGGACCCGCTACAGGTCCTCTATGACGCCGGCTATGCCGACGTCGAGCAGGAGTTCGAGATCGGCAAGTCGTCCTACAGCTACCAGGGCCTCTCCGGATCGCTCGACCACATCCTCGCCAACGACGCCGCGGTCGCCCGTTCCACCGGCGCCGACATCTGGAACATCAACGCCGGTGAGTCCGTGGCCTTGGAATACAGCCGCTGGAACTACTGGGCCACCGACTTCCACCAGGACGGCCCGTTCCGTTCTTCCGACCACGACCCCGTCATCCTCGGCCTCAAGGCCGGGGCGGTGGAGTCGGACGAGGTGAAGCTCAACCTGCTCGGGATCAACGACTTCCACGGGCGGATAAACGCCAACACGGTGAAGTGGGCCGGCACCCTCGAGCAGCTCACCGCGGCTGCCGGTGACTCACGGACCATCCTGGTCGGGGCCGGCGACCTGATCGGTGCCTCGGAGTTCGCATCGGCGATCGACGACGACCAGCCGACGATCGATGTCCTCAACGCACTCGGCCTGGACGCCTCGTCGGTGGGCAACCACGAGTTCGACAAGGGCTGGGGTGACCTGCGTGACCGGGTGATCGGCAGCGACGGCGCACGCAACGCGCAGTGGGACTACCTGGGCGCCAACGTCTATGCCAGGGGCACCACCGACCCGGTGCTTCCCGAATATGCCAGCTTCGAGGTCGACGGCGTCACCGTGGCGGTCATCGGTGCGGTCACCGAGACCACTTCGTCGCTGGTCTCGCCCGACGGCATCACCGAGATCGAGTTCGGCAACGCCGCCTCGGCAGTGAACCGGGTCGCCGATGAGCTCTCCGACGGAAACGCCGAGAACGGCGAGGCCGACGTGATCGTGGCGTCGTTCCACGCAGGTGCCTCCAAGGGCGCGGGCTCGGACTACGACGCCGAGGTCGCCAAGGGCGGCGAGTTCGCAGAGATCGCGAACCTCGATGCCGATGTCGACGTGATCTTCAACGGGCACACCCACCAGGTCTATGCCTGGGACGCGCCCGTGCCCGGCGTACAGGGCAAGACCCGTCCGCTCGTGCAGACCGGTGAATATGGCGCCAACGTCGGCCAGGTCGAGGTCACCGTCGACAGGTCGACCGGGGACGTCACGGCCTACACCGCGAGGAACGTGGCGCGGACGACGGTCGCCGACGAGGAGCTGATCGCGGAATACCCCCGTGTGGCCCAGGTCAAGAGCATCGTCGACGGCGCAATCGCCCATGCCGGTGAGGTCGGCAACGAGCCGGTCGGCGAGATCACCGCAGACATCACCACGGCGTACAACGGCGCCACCCGTGACCAGCGTGGCGAGGAGTCCACGCTGGGTGAGCTCGTCGGCAACGCACTGCGCGACGGCCTGCCCGAGGGCATGACGGCCGACATCGGCATCGTCAACGCCGGCGGCGGCCTGCGCGCCGAACTGCTCCATGCGGGCGACACCTCGAAGAACCCGGCCAACACCGACGGCGTCGTCACCTATGCCGAGGCCAACGCGGTGCTGCCGTTCGTCAACAACGTGTCGCTGGTGAAGCTGAAGGGCGCCGACCTCAAGGAGGCACTCGAGCAGCAGTGGCAGCCGCCGACCAACTCGCGTCCGGTGCTCAACCTCGGCCTCTCGGACAACGTCCGGGTGACCACGGACGCATCGAGGCCGCGAGGCGAGCGGATCACCTCGGTCATCGTCGACGGGGAGCCGCTGGACCTGGAACGGGTCTACACGGTCTCGACCATCTCGTTCCTTGCGTCGGGTGGTGACAACTTCAGCGCCTTCGCCAAGGGTGAGTCTTCCGACACCGGCCTGGTCGACCGTGACCTGTGGATCAACTACCTGAAGACCCACAAGCCGATCTCGCCCGACTTCGCCCGCCAGCAGGTCAATGCTCCCGGCATGCCTGCCCAGGTCGTCGCCGGGGACCCGGTCTCGTTCGAGTTCACCGGGCTCGACCTGAACTCGCTGGGTTCGCCCACGAACGACGAGGTCGAGGTGTTCCTCACGGGAGCCAACGGTTCCACCTCGGTCGGGACGTTCCCGGTCAGCGAGGGGACGGCCGCAGTCTCGTTCACGGCTCCGTCCGAGCTGGTGGGCAGCTACACGATCTCGGCGCGGGTGGCTCCGTCCGGCACAGAGGTCGGCCCGCCTGTCGCTGAGGGGCCG
>DATCYH010000020.1:0-8640 GCA_036570405.1 Nocardioides sp. | reverse complement strand
TCGGCTGCCCGGGCCAGCGCCTGCTCGTCCGGGAGCGCCCGCGAGGCCGGGCTCAGGTCGAGGCTCGACGGCACCATCTTGAAGTCGTGAGTGGGTGCGGAGTAGTCCAGCTCCTGCACGTCGTTGGGGACGATGACCACTGCCGGTGCGCGCCGAGTGAGTGCCGCACGGAAGGCCCGGTCCAGCACGTTGGGCAGTTGCTCGGGCACCGTGACCGACTGGACGAAGTCACCGGCCACATCCTTGAAGAGTGCATGCAGGTCGACTTCTTGCTGATAGGAGCCGCCCATCGCCGAGCGGTTCGTCTGGCCCACGATGGCAACGACGGGCACGTGGTCGAGCTTCGCGTCGTACAGCCCGTTGAGCAGGTGGATGCCGCCGGGGCCGGACGTCGCCAGGCAGACGCCCACCTGTCCGCTCATCTTGGCGAAGCCGACCGCCTGGAAGGCGCTCATCTCCTCGTGGCGTGACTGGATGAAGCGCGGATCGTCCTCGGCGCGGGAGAACGCCCCGAGGATGCCGTTGATGCCGTCCCCGGGATATCCGAAGACCTGTCGCACGCCCCACTCGCGGAGGCGTTCCAGCAATTGGTCGGCCACTGAACCCACGGTGACTCCTTCGCTCGACGTCGCGGAGCCGGTACCCAACTGGTGGGATCTAGCCGATCACCGACACGGCGGGCCCTCTCTGACCACCAAGACGCCTGAAGGTTCTCAGCGGCGCAGTGCTCAGCGGCGCACGAAGTCCGGCTCGCTGGTCCAGTGGTCCTCCAGCCATCGCCGCGGCCGCTGCCGAGGCGGCCCGATTCGACCGGGAGCATGAGTTCTCGTTCACCGTCGACCTCACCATCGAGGCCGTGGCGAACCGTGTGCCCGGCCAGCGTTAGCGTGGAGCGACCGGCCCCGTCGACCGGCCCGTCGACCAGCAAGGAGAGCGCATGCCAGCCACCCGACCCGCACCCCGCATGGTGACACTGCCGTTTCCTGTCAGCAGGTTGCAGCAGGTTCCGGCGAGCCTGGACTACCGGATGTTCGCCGGCGACGAGGACCCGGCGGTGCTGGCGGAGACGGACTTCTGGGTGCCGCCGTACGACGTGAAGCTCGACTATCCCTCGATCCTTGCTGGCCTGAGCCGGCTGCAGGTGGTGCAGGCCCAGTTCGCCGGTGTCGACCACCTGGCCGAGTGGATGCCTGACGGCGCCACGTTGTGCAACGCACGCGGGGTGCACGACGCGGCCACCGCCGAGATGGGGATGACCCTGATCCTGGCCTCGCTGCGACAGCTGCCCGACTTCGTGCTCGCCCAGGCCGAACAGCGCTGGGCAGCCAACAACAGCGCCGAGTCCCTGGCGGACAAGACCGTGGTCATCGTCGGCTTCGGCAGCATCGGCCAAGCCCTTGCTCGCCGCCTCGAGGGGTTCGAGTGCGAGGTGATCGGGGTGACCCGCAGCGGTCGGGACGGCTCGCGACCGACCACGGAGCTGCCGACCCTGTTGCCCACCGCGGACGTGGTGGTGATCCTGACGCCTCTGACCGACGAGACGCGGCACCTCGTGGATGCGCCCTTCCTGGCCGCGATGCGTGACTCGGCACTGCTGGTCAACCTCGCCCGAGGCGCGGTCGTGGATACCGCGGCACTGCTGGCCGAGGTCCAGTCCGGCCGGCTGCACGCCGCCCTCGATGTCACCGACCCCGAGCCGCTGCCCCCGGATCACCCGTTGTGGGGTCTCCCCACGGTGCTCATCACCCCGCACGCTGCCGGTGGGAGCTCTGCGATGCAGCCGCGGATCGATCGCCTCATCGAGGCACAACTGGCGCGTTTCGCCGCGGGCTTGCCGTTGCTCAACGTGGTTCAGCAGGGCTGAGCTTGCCCGTCGCCCGCTCGCCCAGTCCGCGGCCGCTCATCCGATCCGGAGTCGCTCATCCGACCCCGGGTCGCCCGGCTAGTCCGCGGCCGGCTCCACAGGCGCACTGCTGATCGGCGTGATCCAGGACTGGTGGGTACGGCTGTTCTTCGTGATCGCGAGCAGCTCGTCCATGTGCGGCTCGAGTCCGGTCACCTTGTCCAGCGGCACACCGACAATCAGCTGGAAGCCCAGGCCCCGCCAGGCCAGGACGGCCCGGCCGGCGAACTCGGAGTCGGCCTTCACGAAGCCCTCGTCGAGGAAGACCGGCGCGAACCGCGGCCGCGACCGCATCTCGTCGCCGAGCCGGAACCGCAGCGCGGAACCCACGATGAAGGCGACCAGCTCCTGGCTCTCGCCACCGGACTTCTCCCCCAGCGTGCGATAGGTCGCCTTGAGCTCACCGGTGACGTGATCGAACCGCTCGGCGCTGATCTCGACATGACGACGTACGTCGAGCAGACGATCCCGCTCGCTCACGCCCACCGCATGCTCGGGCTTGCGCAGCTGGGTCATGAACCGGCTCAACTCGTTGAAGCGCTTCTCCAGGTCGGCCTCGGCCAGGTCGCTGCCCACCTCACGCGAGAGGTGGCGCAGATCCTTCATGAAGGCCTGCACCTGCGCCGGCGCGAGCCTGCGCAACCTGATCCTGAGCCGCTGACCCGAGGCACCGAACTCAAGCCGGCGCAGGATCGCGTTGATGGGTTCGAGCCGGTCCTCGATCTCCTCCACCGACGCGGCCATGGCACCCACCAGGGGAACCAGGTCCTGCCCACTCCACTCGGTGAGCCTGCGGCGCCATTCCGTACGTCGATCCGCCAGGCCGGTGGCGCGGATCTGGTCGAGGATCCTGGCGAAGTCGCCATAGGAGTCGACGGTCGAGCCGAGGTTGGGCGAGTCCCACTGCATCTTGTAGACCCGGAAGATGCCGGTCAGCTCCTCCTCGGCCCGCTGGGCCTCGGTCTCGGCCTCGGCCACCGCGCCACGCAGCCGCTCGCCGAGGCGATGGGCGGACTCGGTGAAGCGCTCGAGGTCATCAGGATCTGCTGGCGCCGCGGCCGCCGCGAAGTCGGCAGCCAGCGCGGCCGCCTGCTCCTCGGTCAGGACGACCCGTCCCGCCTCGTCCATGGCATCGAGGCGATCGCGCGCCTCGTCCTCCTGGTCGACCAGGGCGGCGTGCTCGGCGTTGAGCTGGAGGCGCCGCTGATCGAGGCTGAACCGGGCACGCCTGATCTCTTCGGTCCGGTCCCCGAGCTCCTCGATCTGCTGCTGGAGAACCTCCAGCTTGTCGTCGGAGTCGAGGATCGCCCGGCGCCTGCGACCCAGCTCGGCAATGCGCCGGTCGCTGCCGGAGACGTCGAAGTCGTCGAAGCGTGCGGTGGCGACCGCGTCATAGGCAAGCCGGCGGTGCTCGAGCACGCTGACCTGTCGGTCGAGCTCGGCCACGCTGCCGTCGACCTCGCCGAGGCGGCGCTCCAGCTGGTCGAGCTCGCGCTCGAGGTCGTCGATCGCGTCCACATTCGAGAAGCCGATGATGCTGCGTGCGTCGTTGCGACCGTGTGTGCCGCGTCGACCGTTGCGGGTCTGACCGGCCAGGGTGACCCGATAACCGCCACCGTCGAGCCCTGCCGCGTCCTCGACGCACAAGGCGTTCCGGGACGGCTCGGCGACGTGCGACTGGACCCAGCCGGAGAACCGCGAGTCCTTGAAGACGAGCTTGCCCGCGATCCTCTCCGGGTCGGCGGGACCGCTGCCGGGAAGGTCGAGCTCGACGCCCTCGAAGGTGATCCGCCCCTTGAGCCGCAGGGAGTCGATCGCCCGGGAGAAGCCGGCCAGCTTGTCGGCAGGGACCAGCATCGTGCGGGCGCTCGCGCCGAGCACCGTGTCGATGGCCGTACGCCAGCGCCCTTCCTCGGGTGCGACGTCGATCAGCTCCGCGAGGAACGGGAGCTCCTCGACCGAGAGGCCGGACGCGGCCGCGACCTCAGAGCGCAACTCATCGAGCCGGACCGGGACCCTGCCCGCACGCCCTTCGAGGGACGCGCGCTCGCGCCGCAGCTCGCTGCGCCGTTGGCTGATCGGGAACTTCTCCTCCAGCGCCCGGTCACGAGCCGCCTTGAGCCGCGCACGTTCGCCCTGCCACTGGCCGAGCCACCCACGCGCCATCTCCTGCAGGGCAGCGAACGCCTCGGCCGAGGCCAGGGAGTCGTCGACGTCGATCGGATCGGCAGCGCTCGACTCGAGCAGCGGCAGCAGGCGCTCCTCGAGCTTGGCACGACGTGAGAGCCGGTCCTCGCGGACGACCTGCTCCTGCTCCAACCGGCTGCCCAGGTCGGCCAGGGTCGATCCACCTGCTGCACGGTGGGCTTCCTTTGCCGACTCGAGGTCGGCGACCAAGGAGGTCTCCGAGGACGTGGCGGCTGCCAGCTCGTCGCTCGTCGACGCGCGAGCAGCGCGGTTCACCGAGACCGCGCTCTCGAGCAGGCGCAGGTGGGTGCGGAGCAGGAACATCCGCAACGGGGTGTCCACCTCCTGTGGCTTGGTGACCCCGAACGAGTCGAGTTGCGCCATCCGCTGCACTGCGCGGGTACGCCGCTCGTGCAGCTCGGTGATCGGCTCGAGCACCTCGAGCTTCTTCTCCTCCGTGCGCATCGCGACATAGGCGGCGTCGAGGTCGTCGAAGTGCTCGATCGCTCGATCGGCAGCCGCATAGGTGGCCGGCCGTTCGAGGACCATGTCCCTGTAGAGCTCGTCGACGCTGCGCACCTGGTTGCCGGCCTGGATCCGGGCCAGCAGCCTCAGCGCCTTGGCTCCGTCACCGTTGGCCCCGATGCCCAGACGGGCGTGCAGGACGGACGAGAACTCGGCATACGTGCGGTGCACGCGGATGCCGCCGAAGAGTTTCTTGAGGGCGTTGGCGTGGAACCTCTCCGGGACGGCGAGCTCGAGAGTGGCCAGGTCGAGCGTGCCCTCGTGGGTGAGCAGTGCCATCTGCACGTCGGCGGAGCGGGTCGCGCGGCGCGGCACGTAGTAGGTGCGCAGTGCGGTGAAGCGCCCGCCCTGGTCGTTGACGAACGTCATCGCGATCGCGCCCCACGTGTCGCAGCCCTTGCCGCGGAGCAGCTGCTCCTCGGGGCGTCCGGTGCGCGGGTTGTCGACCACGTCCACGGCGCCGCGCAGGTAGGAAAGCAGGTTGCGCTGGCCGACGCTGCGCGCCCGGCCGGCAACGGCATCGTTCGAGGCGCCGTTGAACTTGGTGTCCGAGGGCATCATCAGCGCGGTGTAGGCGTCGAGGATGGTGCTCTTCCCGACCCCCGATGCTCCGGAGATCATGGTGGCGTCGCCGCGGAGCGGCACGGTGGTGAGGCCGCTGAACCCTCCCCAGTTGACCAGCTGGAGCAGCGCTGCGCGCCGCTGCACGGTGTCGTCGTGCGGCGTCAGGACGTCGTCCTCGGCGAAGAGGCCGTCGGAGTGCTCGGACTCCTCGGCCGCGTCGGCGAAGCCTTCTTGGGGAAGGCCCACGCCCTCGTCGAGCTGCTCGGTGCTCATGGCTGTTCCTCCGGCTCCGCGTCGAAGAGCTCGTCGTCGATGTCGTCGTGCGTGGTGTCACGGCCGTTGGCGTTGCGGAGCGCGTCAAGCAGCTCGTTCAACAGCTCGAGCGGCATCTACGGCTCGACCGCTTCACTGATCTCATAGCGGTCCTCCGTGCCGGTGCCGATCAGCAGACCGGCCTTGGCGATCGAGAGGACGGCGTTGCGGGCTCGTCGCTCGTCGCCGGACTCGTCGGTCGCGTGCGAGGGACGGAAGCTGGAGATGTGGTCGAGGATGTCGTCGCGGTCGATGAAGACCCGGGGCTCCCCGCCGGCGAACCCTGCCCGGAGCCGGTCGCGCAGGTGGACCAGGACCAGCGTCTCCTCGCGGGACCAGGGCACATCGTGGAGCAGGGTCGGGAACCGGCCACCGGTCTCCGGCGTCGCCTGACGCTTCCACGCGACCTCCCGGTCGCGGTCGACGAGTGGCTCCAGGAAGAGATCGTTGAGCCGGGAGCGCAGGGTGCGCTCGTGCTCGACGAGGACCTTCCAGTCGCGCGGATGGGTGCGGGCACTGATGAAGCGTTGCTTGAGCAGGGTGAGCAGGGCGAGGCGTTGGGCGTGCTCGAGACCGCCCTCGTCGCCCTCGAAGAGGGAGACCGAGGCGTCGTCGACCGCGTCCCCGAGGTCGAGGTCGTCGGCCCCGTCGAGCCCGTCGGCCCCGTCGAGCCCGGTGGCCTCACCGAGTTCGTCGAACCCGGTGGAGTCGTCAGCGTCGATGCTCATGCGGATGGCTCCTGCGATCGTGGCCCGGGTGAGTCTGAGCCGACCATTTGTGAAGTGGGCACGTCTGAGGCGGGCAGATCTGGGGGTGGCAGATCTGGGTCTGGCAGCGGCAGCCGGGGAATCACGAACCTGCGCACCGATCCGTCGGGGCGGAGCGCGGCGTACTCCTCCATTCGGGACTCGGGCCGGAGGTCCTGGTCGGCCGCCAGGTGGAGCAGGCCGAAGATCTCCACCGGCCGGCGCAGCTCGTCCTCGAGCGCGGCGAAGACCTCCCCCAGCGACTCGGCGGGCAGCAACCCGGTCGAGGCCTCGGTGAGCCGGGTGCGCAGGGCCCCGAGCTGCGGACCGCCCTGGGCCATCAGGTCAGCCAACGAGACCTGCGGAGCCTCGCTCGGGTCGGGAGTCGTGATCAGCTCCGGCGGTACGTCGTCTGCCGGGTCGTGGAACTTCTCGCGCAGGTGGTCGACACTGGCGCGCGCCGGCATCAGCGGTACGTCGTGGGTGGCCCTCGGTCCCGTGGTGGCCATCCAGGTCATCAGCTCGGACTCGACCTGGCGCAGCGTCTGCTCGAGCTCCCTGTCCCGGGCGACGTCATGCGAGACGATGTACTCCTTCAGCGTCGCCGTGACACGACGGCGCTGCGCGAGGACCCGGTCGAGGCCGTCACGCACCAGGCGGACGGTGCCTCGCAGCTCGGAGCGCTCCGCGTCGGCCAGGATCCGGTCGGAGAGCGGATGGTCGAGCAGGGAGTGGAGGTCCTCGCGCAGCTGGCCCACCAGTCCGTCATCACGCAGCAGCGCGAAGGCGCCCTCGAAGGCGCGGCCTTCCTGGGTGGCGGTGGTCAGCGCATCGGCTCGGGCCAGGTAGTCGTCGATGACCTGGCCGGCAGGGCGGTCCTCGGCACGGAAGGAGGCCAGGATGCCGGTGCGGATCTCGGAGAAGCGCTCCTCCACGCGGGCGAAGTCACTGGGCAGCGCGGAGATCAACGACAAGAGCTCGGAGAAGCCCTCGAGCATGTAGTCCTCGGTGGCGCTGACCATCTCGGCTCCGTCGACCAGGCGGTCGCGCTCGGCGGTGAGCCGGGCGATCTCCTCGTTGAGCAGGGAGACCCGGGTCGAACGGTCGGGATTGGCCTCGGAGTTGAACCGGCGGACCGCGCCCAGGATGGTGGCGATGCGGTGCTCGCTCAGGGTCGCCCGGTCACGCGAGAGCGTCTTGACCAGCTCGAGCGCCTGCTGGGCGTGCGAGGTCAGCGAGAAGACCTCGGTCCCCCGCTCGTCGATGGCGCGGACCAGCCACTGCCCGCGCATCCAGCGTTGGCACAGTTCCTTGCCGGTGCCGGCAGGTACATCGGTGGCGCCGTTCCTGCGCATCTCGGCCACGTGCTGGTCGACGAGCGTGTGCAGGCGTGCGGTGGGGATCGGCTTGTTGTCCCGACCGAAGGCCGCCCGGAAGATGGTGATCACCACGGGCGCCTGGCGCTGGTGCAGCAGGGTCAGCGTTGGCTGGGCGAACGCGCCCTTGACCCGCGCCAGCTCACCTGCGAACTCACTCATCTGCACCTTCCCCGCGCCAACTGCCCACGTCACTTCCAGCGTCACTTCCGGCGCCTCTTCCGGCGTCGCTGTACGCCGCCTGCGAGGGGCCAGTGTTCCAGAGGACACCGACCGACGTGGATTCAGGCTCCGTACGCCGTCGGGCCGCGGCGTACGACGTGCTCAGGCGACGCCCGGGACGATGCGGATCTCGCGCCGCACCCCACCGGCGAGGGCGTCCAGCGCAGCCTGGTAGGCGGCACTGTCGTGGGCGGCCTGGGCCTGCTCGACGGAGTCGAAGCGGATGATCACGACCCGGCCCTCGCTGGCGTCCTCATAGGTGAGCGCGGCCAGGTCGCGGGCCAGGAACGTGCCCCCGGCCTCGGTCAGGGCGGGCCCGGCCAGTGCGGCATAGGCCGCCATCTTGTCGGCGTCGAGGATCTCGTTGTAGGTGCTGATCCAGTAGGCAGTCATGGCCCGATCCTCCCCCAGCCGCGAGGTCGGCGTGACAGGTGCCCATCCCCGGCGCCTCTCCCTGCAGCCCATCCCCGCTGTCCCCCTGCATGGGGGTGAGGCGTCGCGGCCATTGGACTCGTGCAGCACTTGGGCGGATCCTTGACCGGATGAGCAGCGAGACCATCCGCCAGGCGACCGACCCGGGCCACGCCCCGGGCAGCGCCGGCTATCGACGGGTGATGTTGTCGATGTTCGCCGCCGGGCTGGCCACCTTCGTGCTGCTCTACTCGACCCAGGCGCTGCTCCCCGCGTTCGTCACGGAGTTCTCGGTGACGCCGACAGCGAGCACGCTGACGGTCTCGCTGACCACCGCTGCTCTCGCGGTTGCACTCCTGGTGGCGGGGCCACTCTCCGAGGTGGTCGGGCGGAC
>DATCYH010000019.1:0-3595 GCA_036570405.1 Nocardioides sp. | reverse complement strand
CGGCCCCCACCTGCCCCTGGACACTGACACCACCATCGCTGTCGCCGTCGCCGAAGGAGTCGCCGCAACACTCGCCGGGCACCTGCCCGGCACCTGGGTCGCACCCGCACTGTCCTACGGCTCCAGCGGGGAACACCAGTCGTTTGCCGGCACCTCATCGATCGGCACCACCACCCTGCAGTTGGTGCTCATCGAACTGGTCCGCTCGATGCGCACCTGGGCTGAGCGGATTGTCTTCGTCAACGCCCACGGCGGCAACCTCGCCGCACTCCGCAGCGCCGTCGACCAGATGGTCACCGAAGGCCACGACGTCGCATGGGTCCCGTGCGCCACCGAGGAGTTCGACCTGCACGCCGGGCACACCGAGACCTCACTCATGCTCCACCTGCGCCCCGAATCGGTGCACATGGAACGTGCCGAACCCGGCAACACCGCACCCCTGCAACAGATCCTCACAGACCTGATCACCGGCGGCATCGCCGCCGTCTCACCCAACGGAGTCCTCGGCGACCCCACCCGGGCCACCGCCGATCACGGCGTCGAGGTCCTCGCCGCGATGATCGCGGAGATCCACGACCGACTGACCCACACGAAAATCGCCACCACGCCCAGCGAACGATCATGAGAACCGCACTCGTCACTGGCGCAGCCCGCGGCATCGGCGCCGCCACCGTCCGCCGCCTGGTCGAGACCGGACACCACGTCGTCGCCCTCGACTGGTGTGCCGGCGACTCGGTCCCCGGCCTCTCGCCCCAGGCCACCCGCGCGGACCTGGAGTCACTCGCGTCGGCGTACGACGGGCAGGTGCTGCCCCTCATCGCCGACGTCCGCGAGCCGACCGCGCTCACCCAGGCCGTCGACCTGGCACTCGAACGCGCAGGCCAGCTCGACGTCGTCGTCGCGGCAGCCGCCGTCATTACCGGCGGCTCCGCACTCTGGGAGACCGACCCCGCAGAGCTCGACCTGATGTGGGACATCGACGTCCTCGGCGTCTGGAACACCGCCGTCGCAGCCGTGCCAGCCCTGCTCGCCAACCCCGACCCGGCGGGTTGCCGCTTCGTCGCGGTCGCGTCCAGCGCAGCCCAGCACGGCCTCTTCCACCTTGCCGGCTACACGGCCGCCAAGCACGCTGTCGCCGGCATGGTCAAAGCGCTCGCCGCCGACCTTGCCGGCACCGGAGTCACGGCCTGCGCCATCTCGCCCGGCTCCACCGCCACCGCCATGTTGCAGGCCACGGCCACTCTGTACGACGTCGACACCACCGAGCTGGCATCCCATCAACTGCTCCGCCGCACCCTGACTCCCGACGAGATCGCCGCCACCATCGCCTTCGCCTGCTCACTCGAAGGGGCAGCGTTCAACGGCTCCATCATCAACGCCGACGGTGGATTCACCCCGTGACCCAGATCGAGGGGGCTTGGGGTGTTCGCCTCGCCGACGGCGTGCGGGTCCACGACAGGGGCCGGCTCCTCATCGGCGGCTCTCCCCTGACGATTCTCCGACTGACCTCAACAGCGCACGCGATCGCGCAACACGGCCACTTCACGATCACCGGACCCACCAGCCAGAAACTCGCAGACCGGTTCCTCGCCACCAACATCGCGCTCCCCGTCCTCGATGCCACGGCCCCCCGCTCAGCGGCGGAGATCACCGTGGTGATCCCGGTCCGCGACCGCCCAGCCCAACTCGACCGGGCGCTGAGCGCCCTGAGCGGAATGCACTGCCTGGTCATCGACGATGCCTCCCACAACCGGCTGGCTGTGGCCGAGGTGGCCGCCCGCCACGACGTCGAGGTCATCCACCTCGCCACGAATATCGGTCCAGCCGGCGCCCGCAACGCCGGCCTGGCACGCGTCTCCACACCACTGGTCGCCTTCGTCGACTCCGATGTCACCGCCACTCGCCGCGACCTGCTCGCCCTGAGCCGCCACTTCACTGACCCTGCGGTGGCCATGGTCGCCCCACGCGTCACCGGCACCATCCGCAGCCGGTCGCCGCGGTGGTTCGAGAGGTACGACGCCGCCCACTCCTCACTCGACCTCAACGACACCCCCGCATGCGTCCACCTCGGATCCGTGGTGAGTTATCTGCCCAGCGCCTGCCTCCTTGCCCGCACGAGCACCCTCGGCGACGGGTTCGCCGACGACCTCCGCGTCGGGGAAGACGTTGACCTCGTCTGGCGGCTGGTCGCGCAGGGCCACCGGGTTCGCCATGCCCCCGAGACCACCGTCGGACACGACGTACGCGCCACGCTTCGCGACTGGCTCGGCCGCAAGATCGCCTACGGAACCAGCGGTGCCCCGCTGGCCGACCGGCACCCAGGGGCCGTCGCCCCCGCCGTCCTCAGTCCCACCCTCGCTATCGGCGCAGCCGCGTTGCTGACCCGTCGCCCAAGGACGCTCCCGGTGGCGGTCGGAGCGGTCGCCCTCACGGCGCTCAAGGTCGGGCGGAATCTCCCCGAGCCCATGGGGCGCAGCCGGTTGGCCCTCTCGCTGGCCACTCGCGGACTCGGTTGGGCAGTGCGCCAAGAAGCCGGGCTGGTCACCCGACACTGGTGGCCAGCCGCGCTGATCGCAGCCGTCGTCTCACGGCGGGCCCGACGCACAATCGCCACCGCCGTCGTGATCGACACGGTGCTGATGCTGCGCGCCAGCCGCGGCGACGGACTCGCGGCCCCCATTCGGTTGGCCGGCCACGCCCTCGACAACCTCGCCTATGGCACCGGCCTGTGGTGCGGGGCCATCAGAGCCCGCTCGGCCAAGGCGCTGCTGCCGCGCTGTCCGGGCTCACCCGCGCGTGTCAGTGCTGGCCGTCGAGCAGTGCGATGAAGAGACCCTCCGCCTCCGCGCAGATGACGTCACCGTCGCGGATCACGCCGCGCACGTAGCGCTTTCGCCCCTCCTCGCGGTCGAACCAGGCTCGGACATTCAGTGCGACACCGGTCGGGGTCCGATGCCGGAAGTCGACCTTGAGGCTGGCCGTCCTCGCTGGCGGTCGTCCCGACGTGTCGGAGAGGCGCCCCAGCACCTCGTCGAAGAGGAGCGCCACCGCCCCGCCGTGGACCGCGCCATTGCCGCCCAGGAAGTAATGACCGAAGGTCACTGTGCCCTCGACCACCCCAGCTGAGGCGGCTCCAGCCACGAAGCAGGGGGCCATCACTTGACCACGCCCGGGCAGGTCCACCCGGTGCCCGAATGCTTGGTTGCGCTCCTCGACCCGGTGCCGCTCGAAGCGTTCCCCCATCGCTGCGACGTCACGCGTCATCTCCTCGAGCGTGGACTGGTCCGGCCTCGCGGCGGCCACGGCGTCGAGCATCGAACGCATCGCCTTCATCAGCGGCCCCCAGCCGGTCCCCCCGGGAAGCTCCTTGGGATCACGGTCCTGGCCGGTGAAGGATTCAGGGACCCCGATCCGTGACTCCCAGGACTCTGCACAGGTGGGCTGGGCATTCATGGCACTCCCTCACATAATCTTTTGTTGTTAGGTTACGCCATTCTGCACACGCCCACGACTCCACTCAGTCGCAAGTTCCGCGTAGAGTGCGGCAAACTAATGCCAGGTGTTTTGCGTCTCGACGACCGTCGCGACGCCCGAC
>DATCYH010000018.1:0-4236 GCA_036570405.1 Nocardioides sp. | reverse complement strand
CTGGCCGCAGTGCCCTGGATCGCACGCCCGGTGGCCGCCGACC
This sequence comes from Nocardioides sp., assembly GCA_036570405.1. Taxonomy (GTDB): domain Bacteria; phylum Actinomycetota; class Actinomycetes; order Propionibacteriales; family Nocardioidaceae; genus Nocardioides. The sequence continues at coordinate 4,193 of DATCYH010000018.1, read as the reverse complement.
CGGTGAAGCTGATGAAGTCGGTGCCGGGATGCTCGACGAGCGCCGAACCCACCGCCTGGCCGGTGCCCTGGAGGACGTTGAAAGCGCCGGCCGGGATTCCGGCCTCGAAGGCCAGCTCTGCCATGAGTACGGCGCTCATCGGCGTGTTCTCCGCGGCCTTGAGGATCACGGAGTTGCCGGCGGCGAGCGCGGCGGCTGCCATCGCCACGACGGCGGTGGGGCCGTTCCACGGAACGATGAGACCGACCACGCCGCGCGGCACCCGACGGTGCTGCACGTTCATCCCTGCCGGCACCGGCGGGATGGAGCCGTGCAGCTTGCTCGGCCACCCGGCGAAGTAGGACGTCGCGTTGACGCCGAAGTCCTCGAGGAACGCCGTGTAGGTGCGCAGCAGGCCGGCATCGATGGCGTCCAGGTCGCCGAAGACCGTGCGGTTCTCGTCGATGAGCCGCGCGAGGCGGTGCAGCCGGTGTTCCTTCTCCAGCGGTGCCAGGTTGCGCCAGGTGCCCTCGTCGAAGGCCCGGCGGGAGCTGGTCACCACACGGTCGACATCGGCGGTCTCGCCGCTCGCGGCGGTCGCGATCTGGATCCCCGTGGAGGGATCGATGACCGGCATGGTGCCGCCACCGATCGACTCCACGACTGCGCCGTCGATCACGTGGCCGAAGAACTTGTCCTTCAGGTAGGACTCCGTCTGGACTGAGACGTGGGACAGGGTGGGTGAGACTTCGGTGGTCATCTGGTTCCTCTCGGGGGGCGGGTCAGGTGGGGTTCGAGTCAGATTCCGCAGGCGGTCAGCACCGCTTCGCGCGCCGCACGCACGGAGTGGAAGGCCGACCTGTCGGTGAGGGCGCGACGTACGTATCGGTGCGCGTCGTGTTCCCAGGTGAACCCGATTCCACCGTGCAGGTGCACGGTCTCCTCGGCGCAGGTCACGTAGGCGTTCGACGCGGTCACCGCCGCGATGGCCGCCGCCTCGGGCACGTCGGCCGGCGACTCGTCGAGCGCCCAGACCAGGTGCGCGAGTGCCGATCTCGCCTCGTCGACCCGCAGGGCGAGGTCGGCGCACTGGTGCTTGAGCGACTGGAACGAGCCCAGCACGCGGCCGAACTGGACGCGGGTCCGAAGGTAGTCGACGGTCAGGTCGAGACAGGCTTGCGCACCGCCCACCTGGTCGGCGGCCAGGGCCAGCGTCGACCAGTGATCGATCGTGGCCAGCGCGGCCTCGTCGGCCGTGCCGATCAGCCTGGCCGGGGTCGAGGAGAAGGTGAGGCGGGCGAACTGCCGCGTCACGTCCACCGTCTCCTGCGTCTCGCGGTCCGCGTGGCCCTCGACCACGAAGAGGCCGATCTCGTGACCGACCGGCGCGGTGACCAGCAGGAGGTCGGCGCCGAGTCCGTCGAGGACCCGGCCGACCGAGCCCGACAGCTCCCAGACACTGCCGAGGTCCTGCGACCCGACTCTGACGGCCTCGATGGACGCGACGGCGCCGTTCCGGGATGCGAGGGTCGCGATCACGTCGCCCGTCAGGAGGGACGGGAGCAGCTCGGCGCGGGCCTCCGGCGTTGCCAGCACGCGGATCGCGGTCTGAGCACGCACCGCCGAGCTGAGCAGGGGTAGCGGGCTGAGGGTCCGGCCGGCCTCGACCAGAACGGCGGAGAGCATCGCGGCGCCTCCGCCGACACCACCGTCCTCCTCGGGCTCGACGATCGCGCCGACACCGAGATCGGAGCACGCCCTCGACCAGACGGACCGGTCATAGCGGGGCGCGTCATCGTCGTCGAGCACGACGCGGTGGCGATCGAAGAAGTCGGCGGCGACGGAGCGGACCGCTTCGATCTCCGCGGGCTCGATGCTGATCATGCGATCTCCGCCCGTGCTGACAGGTCCGCACGCACGGAGCGACGCAGCAGCTTGCCGGTCTCGTTGAAGGGCAGTTCCGGCCACACGTGGAAGGCCGCTGGCACCCTGGTGGAGCGGAGTCGCTCACGCACCCAGCGCGCGAGCTCGTCGCTGAGCTCCTCCGCGGCGGGCCCCACGTCGGTCGACCCGTCATCGGTGACCACGACCACCGCCTCGACGCGCTCGCCCCACTCCACGTCAGGCACGCCGACGACCGCAGCGGCACGCACGCGGGAGTGACTGGTCAGCACGTCCTCGACCTCCTCGGGCGAGATGTTCTCGCCGCCACGCACGATGATGTCGTCCGCACGACCGCGGAGATAGAGGAACCCGTCGCTGTCGAGACGTCCCTGGTCCCGCGTGGCATACCAGCCGTCGGCGTCGAGGATGCTGTGTGAGGTGTATTCACCGGAGACCTGGTCGCCGCGCACATAGACCTCGCCGATCTCATCGGGTCCGACCACGTGGCCGTCGTCGCCGCGGATCTCGAGCTCGATGCTCGGCACGGGCCGCCCCACGGACCCGAGCCGTCCGCGCACGGCCGGGTCGTCGCTGGCCAGCGCCTCCCGGTGGTCATCGGGTCCGAGGATCGTCACCGTCGAGCTGGTCTCAGTGAGTCCGTAGGCGTTGACGAAGTCGACGTGCGGCAGCATGCGCACCGCGCGCTCGACCACCTCCACCGGCATCCGGCCACCCCCGTAGGACAGATGGCGCAGTGCCGGCAGCCGGTCACCGGTCTTCTCCAGGACGTCAAGGATGCGCCCGAGCATGGTCGGCACGACCATCGCGTGCGTCACGGCCTCACGGGCCGCCGTGGCGGCCCAGGCCTCAGGGGTGAAGCTCGGCAGCTGCACGATGCGGCGGCCGGCGAAGACCGAGCCGAGGACCGAGCTGATGCCGGCGATGTGGTAGTTCGGGACCGAAACCATGATGGCCTCCTCGGGTCCGGCGTGGCCGAACTCGACGGTCGAGGTGACGTAGGAGAACAGGTGCCGGTGACGCAGGATCGCGATCTTCGGCGTGCCGGTCGTGCCACTGGTGAACAGGAGCACGGCGGGCGACTCGCTGTCGGCCAGATCCGTGTCGGCCTCGGGACCCGAATCGAGTCCGGCCGCGAGGAGGTCAGCGGTCGGGCGCAGCACGTCGGATGGTCCCAGTGCGACCGTGTTGGCGATCCCGGCGCCCCGGAACAGCGCGACCGGGCTGAGCCGGGAGACCGCCTCGGTGAGGCGGTCCTCGGCCAGTCGGTAGTTGAGTGGCGCCAGGGGCACTCCGGCAGCAGCCGCGCCGAAGAGCGCCACCGGGAACGCCGTCGTGTTCAGGTCGAGCAGCGCCATGTGGTCGGCGCCGTCACGACGCAGCAGCTCACCGGTGGCCAGGGACCGCTCGAGCAGGGCTCCATAGGTGAGTTGCTCGTCGCCCGAGGTGACCGCGACGCGGTCGGGGTCGAGCTCGACCGCCATGGTCAACAGCATCAGGATGCTCATGACCGGTCAGTCCGACGCGGGCAGCGACTTGGCCGCCTTCAGCTCGAGGACGACACCGTCGACCGACAGCGAACCCGCGCCGGCCGCCACGCACATGACCTCCAGGCCGGACTCGGCGTGGAGATAGCGCTTGCCGAGGTTGGTCCCGCCGTCGAGACCTGCCGCGACCTCGCCGCTCGGCTCACCCTCGAGCTTCTCGACCATCGGCGCTCCCCCGCAGGAGAGCGTGACCTCAGCCGCTCGGACCACGACCACGTTCGTCGTGCAGACCGGGCTCTTGAGTCGCTGACCGACCTTCATGACAGATTCCTTCCGTGGGGCTGGACACCGTCCAGCAGGTTCAGGGCACGCTCGGCCAACGAGACGACCGGGCCGCCACGCTCTGCCATGCGCGGATCGGTCGACTCGCCCCTCACCCAGCGCATGTAGAGCTGTTGCATGATGACCGCGGTCTTCCAGCAGCCGAGAGCCTCATACCAGAGCAGGTCCTCACGGCTCAGGTCGAGACCGCGGCGCTGGGCATAGCACTCGACGAGCTCGGCCTTGCTCGGCAGGCCGAGACGGTCGAGCCCCGGGACGGCGATCGCCGCTTCGGCACCGTCCTCGGGCCAGTAGTTGAGCAGTGTGCCGACGTCGGCCAGCGGGTCACCCAACGTGGTCATGTCCCAGTCGAACACCGACGTCACCCGGTCCGGGTCGCCCGGCGCGAACTGGCAGTTGTCGATCTTGAAGTCGTTGTGGATGATCGCGCCCGAAGCTCGGTCGGGCAGCAGTTCGCGGAGCCTGGCTCCCACGACGGTGACG
>DATCYH010000017.1:0-2928 GCA_036570405.1 Nocardioides sp. | reverse complement strand
CGGGTCCTGCAGGGGGCGGCCCAGGACCTGCCGCTGCCGGACGCGTCGGTCGACGTCGTGCAGGTCCGGTGGGCCTACTTCTTCGGGCCCGGGTGCGAACCCGGCCTGACCGAGATCGATCGAGTGGTACGCCGTGTGGGCACCGCGTTCGTGATCGACAACGACCCGCGGCGTTCGACGTTCGGCGGCTGGTTCCAGGAGGGCTACCCCGGCATCGACCCCGACGCGGTGGAGAGGTTCTGGGCCCAGCACGGCTGGCAACGCCGCCAGCTCGACATCGCCTGGGAGTTCGACCGGCGCTGCGACTTCGAGTCCGTGGTGCGCATCGAGTTCCCCGCACCGACCGCCGACCGGATCATCGCCACGCATGAAGGCACGTCGGTCGACTATGCGGTGAACCTGTGGTTCCGGCACTTCTGAGGACCACTTCCCGGGATGCAGCGGCCGGCTCCTGGTGCCGTGTCGTAGTCTGGGGCCATGACTCGTTGGTATGCGTATTTTGCGTTGGCTCTGGAGGGGCCCGCGTCGATCTAGTCGCGCACCAACACCTTCAGAGCCAACAGGGCGGAGAGCGATCTCCGTCCTTTCGCCATTTCTACGGCGGGTTCTGACCGGAGTCCCGCCCCGACAGATGAGGATCTCCCCGCCATGACCACCGATCAGCAGACCCAGGCGCTCACCACCGACCTGCGAGTGCGGGCCTTCGAGCCACTGCCCACGCCGGCCGAGCTCACCGCGCAGGTGCCGATCGGTGCCGAGCGCGCAGCGACCGTCGCCCGCGCCCGAGACGAGGTGCGCGCCGTGCTCGACGGTGTGGACGATCGGCTGCTGGTGATCGTCGGCCCGTGCTCGATCCATGACACCGAGGCTGGCCTGGACTACGCCGCCCGGCTGGCTCGCGAGGCTGCCAGGCACCGGGACGAGTTGCTCGTCGTAATGCGGACCTACTTCGAGAAGCCGCGCACCACCGTCGGCTGGAAGGGTCTGATCAACGACCCGCACCTCAACGGCTCCCACGACATCGCAACCGGCTTGCGGGTGGCCCGCCGGTTCCTGGCCGACGTCACCGACCTCGGCCTGCCCACCGCGACCGAGTTCCTCGAGCCGATCAGTCCGCAGTACGTCGCCGACCTGGTCAGCTGGGGAGCGATCGGCGCACGCACCACCGAGAGCCAGATCCACCGCCAGATGGTCTCGGGGCTGTCCATGCCGGTGGGCTTCAAGAACGCCACCAACGGTGACCTGCAGGTCGCCCTGGACGCCTGCCGGGCAGCGTCGGCGGCGCAGGCTTTCCTGGGCATCGACACCGACGGGCGCGCCTCGCTGGTGATGACCGAGGGCAACCCGGACACGCACCTGATCCTGCGTGGCGGCTCGGAAGGCCCCAACTACTCCCCCGAGCATGTCGCCGCGTCGGTCGAGCGGCTGACTGCTGCCAGCGTGAACCCACGACTGATCGTCGACGCCAGCCACGCCAACTCCGGCAAGTCCCACGTGCGTCAGGCCGAGGTGGTCGCCGAGCTCGCCGAGCAGGTGCACGCCGGCGCGCCGATCGCCGGCGTGATGTTGGAGAGCTTCCTGGTGGCCGGAGCCCAGAAGCACGACCCGTCGGCCAACCCCGACGGCTTGGCCGGGTTGATTCGGGGCCAGAGCATCACGGATGCCTGCATGGGCTGGGACGTCACCGTGGAGGCGCTGGAGATGCTCGCCGGCGCCGTTGCCCGCCGTACCGCCTGAGCGGGAGCACTGTCAGTCCCCTCACCTAGGTTGAGCACATGAGTTCTGCGAAGAAGCCCCGGGCCACCTACCGCTGCAGCGAGTGCGGTTGGGAGACGGCCAAGTGGGTGGGGCGCTGCGGCGAGTGTCAGGCCTGGGGAGCAGTCGCCGAGGCCGGGACAGTCCCGGGCCGCACCTCCAAGGCGGGTCCGGTGACCACGCCTGCGGTGCCGATCGGCAAGGTGTCAGTCGAGGAGTCCAGGAGCCGATCCTCCGGCGTGCCCGAGCTCGATCGCGTCCTCGGTGGCGGGCTGGTGCCTGGCGCCGCGATCCTGCTGGCCGGGGAACCGGGGGTCGGCAAGTCGACATTGTTACTCGAGGTGGCAGCGCAGACCGCCCGCACTCGACGACGGACGCTCTACATCACCGGCGAGGAGTCGGCCTCGCAGGTCCGGATGCGTGCCGACCGCACATCCGCCGTGCACGACGAGCTCTACCTGGCTGCCGAGACGGACCTCGGGGCGCTGCTCACCCACATCGAGGAGGTCCGGCCCGAGCTGCTGGTGATCGACTCGGTGCAGACGATCAGTGCGCCCGACGTCGACGGCGTTCCCGGTGGAGTCAGCCAGGTCAAGGAGGTCGCCGCGGCGCTGATCCGGGTGGCCAAGACCCGCAGCATCTCGACCGTCCTGGTCGGTCACGTCACCAAGGACGGCTCGATCGCCGGTCCCCGGGTGCTCGAGCACGTGGTCGACGTGGTGCTCCACTTCGAGGGCGATCGCAACTCCCGGTTCCGGATGCTCCGGGCAATGAAGAACCGGTTCGGTCCTGTTGACGAGGTTGGCTGCTTCGACCTCGGCTCGGAGGGCATCACCGCCGTCACCGATCCGACCGGACTCTTCGTGGAGAACCACGCCCAGCAGGTTGCCGGCACCTGCGTCGCGGTGACGATGGAGGGGCGCCGACCGCTGCTCGCGGAGGTCCAGTCCCTGGTCACGATGTCGGCGGCCGAGAAGCCGCGGCGGACCACCACGGGCGTGGACAGCTCCAGGGTCGCGATGGTGCTGGCAGTGCTCCAGCAGCACGCCGCCATCCGCACCCACAACAAGGACGTGTTCGTCTCGACCGTGGGGGGCGCCAAGATCAACGAGCCGGCCAGCGACCTGGCCGTCGCGATCAGCATCGCCTCGGCGCTCTATGAGCGTCCCGCGC
>DATCYH010000016.1:0-3968 GCA_036570405.1 Nocardioides sp. | reverse complement strand
CGAGCCCGGTGGGCACCTGCGCGCCAGCTCGCACGGGACGGACGCCCCGTGGATCTTCGCGATGGTCCTGCCGCTGCTGGCCGCGATCGTGCTGGCCGAGCTCAACGCCGGCAACATCGACGCCAAGGCGATCGCACTGCTCGGCATGCTCGCCTCGGTCGGGGGCGCCCTGCGCGCCCTGTCCCCCGGCGTCGCCGGGCTGGAGCCGAGCTTCGCGGTGATCATGCTCGGCGGGCGGATCTTCGGGCGCGGCTTCGGCTTCGTCCTCGGCGCGCTGTCGCTGTTCATCGGCGCCTTGATCACCGGAGGAGTGGGGCCCTGGCTGCCGTTCCAGATGATGACCGCCGGTTGGGTGGGCTTCCTCTCCGGCTGCCTGCCGCGGGCCAAGGGTCGGCCCGAGGTGCTGATGCTCGCCTGCCTAGGCTTCGTGCTGGGCATCTTCTACGGCGCCCTGATGAACCTGTGGTTCTGGCCCTTCGGTGACTACGGCGACTCGATCAGCTTCCTTGCCGGTGAGCCGGTCCACGTGAACCTGACCAACTACCTGCGCTACTACGTGACCACGTCAGCCATCTGGGACCTGGCCCGCGCCAACTTCACGTTCCTGCTCATCCTGTTCGTCGGCACGCCGATGCTGCGCGCCCTGAGACGGGTCTCGCGACGTGCCGCCTTCGACGCTCCGGTCAGGTTCGAGCCATGATCCGGGTGCTCGGGACCGGCGCCGCCGACGGCTGGCCGAACCCCTTCTGTGCCTGCGCCTCGTGCGAGTCCGCCCGGGCCACACGCACGATCCGCGCCCAGACCTGCGCGCTGGCCGGCACGTTCCTGCTCGACTGCGGGCCCGAGACCGCGCGCACGGCCGAGCACGCCGGCGTCGCGCTGCACGACGTACGCCATGTCCTGCTCACCCACGACCATCCGGACCACACCGCGCCGGCGTTCCTGCTCTATCGCTCCTGGGTCGCCGGCGATGCACCGCTCGACGTGGTCGGTCCCCCGTCGGTGATCGCCTCCGCTCGGCAGTGGCTGGCACCCGACACCCACGTGGTCTTCCACGAGGCGCGACCCGGGGACGAGCTCACCTTCGACGATGGCACGGTGCGGGTGCTCGAGGCCGCGCACGACGGCGACTCGGTGCTCTACGACCTGAGCACCGAGGGCACCCGGCTGCTGTATGCCACCGACACCGGGCCGCTGCCCGAGGCAACGGTGGCGGCCACGGCGGGCGCGGCCTACGACGTCGTGCTGCTCGAGGAGACCTTCGGTGACCTCACCTCGCACGGCACCGCACACCTGGACCTGACCACGTTCGCCGAGCAGGTACGCCGCCTGCGCGATGTCGGCGCGATCGTCACGGCCACCGACCTGGTCGCCGTGCACCTCTCGCACCACAACCCGCCTGCGGCCGAGCTGGCGCGCAGGCTCGCCACGATCGGAGCCCGGATGGTCGACGACGGAACCCCACTCGGACGCGGCCCGGTGCGCACGCTGTGCATCGGAGGGGCCCGCAGCGGGAAGTCGCGCGAGGCCGAGCGGCTGCTGGTCGCCGAGCCTGACGTGACCTACGTGGCCACCTCCTATCCGCGCTCCGATGACCCGGAGTGGGTCGAGCGGGTCCGGCTGCACCAGTCGCAGCGACCGGCGCAGTGGACGACCGTCGAGTCGCTGGATCTGGTCGGCCTCCTGGCCCAGGACGGCGGGCCGTTGCTGATCGACTGCCTGACCCTGTGGTTGACCCGGATCATGGACCGGCACGACGGTTGGTCCGACGAGGCCTGGGCCGACGGCAGCCAGGCCGCGGTCCTGGCTGAGATCACCGCACTCGTCGACGCCTGGCGCGGCACCTCGCGACGGGTCGTGGCGGTCACCAACGAGATCGGGCAGGGTCTCGTCCCACAGCGGGCGTCCTTGCGCCGCTTCCGCGACGAGATGGGCCGACTGAACGCTGCCATCGCAGCCGCCAGCGACGAGGTCCGCCTCGTTGTGGCCGGACGGGTGAGCCTGCTGTGAACGCGTGGTTCCTGATGCTGGGGACGCTGTGCGTGCTCCGGGTTCCCGCCCCGACGCGGGTCGACCGCGGCGTCGCCGGCACGGCGATGATGCTCGCACCGGTCGGTGGAGCAGTGCTGGCCGTGCTGACTGCCGTGCCGCTGTGGTTCCTCACTCAGCAGCAGTGGAGTCCCAGCGCGCTGGTGCTGGCCGCCGCGGTGCTCGCCGCTCTGGGGCTGCTGACCCGCGGCATGCACCTGGACGGGCTTGCCGACGTGGCCGACGGACTCGGGTCCGCACGCAGCGGCGAGGCCGGGCTCGCGATCATGAAGCGTTCCGACATCGGCCCGTTCGGTGTCGTCACGCTGCTGCTGGCACTGCTGCTGCAGTTCTCTGCACTGGCACAGGCGATCTCGTTCGGTGAGGGCGCCGCGGTGCTGGTGCTGGCCCTCGTGGTGAGTCGCGGGTTGCTTCCCCTGCTGTGCACCCGGTGGTTCCCCGCCGCCCGCCACGACGGGCTCGGTGCCACGGTGGCAACCAGCGTGGGCGCGAACCGGTTGCTGGCCTCCGTGGCGTTGACCGTGGCTCTCTCGCTCGGCCTGGTCTGGTTGCTCGGTTCCCGCGATCTCGACGCGCGGGGCTGTCTTCGCCTGGCCGCCGCATCGACGGCGGCGCTGGTGCCCGGGGTGCTGCTGGCGCTGCGGGCACGCAACCGCTTCGGTGGGGTGAACGGTGACGTCTACGGCGCCGGTGTGGAGACCACGTTCACCGCGACACTGTTGTTCGCTGCCGTCGTGCTCTGATCGGCGGCCGCCGGTCAGCTCTCGCGGACCGAGGTGTCCACGAACGGAGGCTTGACGACCGTGAAGATCTCCCGGCGCCCTCGGATGTCGACCCCGACCTCGGCGCCGTCCTCGACGAACTTCGGGATCAGCGCCAGGCCGATGCCCTTCTTCAGGGTGGGCGAGAAGGTGCCCGAGGTGATCTCGCACAGGAGCACGTGACTGGTCAGGGAGACGGACATGCCCGGTCGCGGGATCCCACGACCGACGGCGACCAGGCCGCGGAGCAATCGCTCGACACCCTTCTCCTTCGCGGCGAGCAGCACGTCGCGGCCCCAGAACGCGTCCTTCTTCCAGCCGACCGCCCAGCCGACGCGACCCTCGATCGGGTTCACGTCCGGCGAGATGTCCTGGCCGTGCAGCGGGTAGCCCATCTCGGTGCGCAGCGTGTCGCGCGAGCCCAGCCCGCACGGTGCGATCGCGAACTGCTCGCCTGCCGCGATCAACGCATCCCACAGTGCCGGGGCGGCGGAGTTGGCGACGATCAGCTCATAGCCACGCTCGCCGGTGTAGCCGGTGCGGCAGACAACCACCCCGACGGGCTCGCCGTCGCCGCCGTCGAACCGGGCCTCCTCGAAGGTCATGTAGTCGTGGCCGACCGGCATCCCGATGCCGGCGAGCACCTCATCGGACTTGGTGCCCTGGACGGCCAGGATCGCGTAGTCGCGGTGGAGGTTCTTGATCGTCACCCCCTGCGGAGCGGCGCCCTCGAGACGGCGTACGACCTCGGCGGTGTTGGCCGCGTTGGGCACCAGCAGCACGTGCTCGTCGTCCTGGTAGTAGGCCATCAGGTCGTCGACGATGCCGCCAGTTTCGTCGTCGATGCAGAGGGTGTATTGCGCCATCCCCGGGCGGATCTTGGCCAGGTCGTTGGACAGCGTGGCGTTGACGAAGTCGACGGCGCCGGGCCCGATCACCATCGCCTTGCCCAAGTGGCTCACGTCGAAGATGCCGACCGACTCACGCACGGCGTGGTGCTCCTTGACAGTGCCGTCGGCATATTCCAGCGGCATCGACCAGCCGCCGAACTCGGAGAACTTGGCGCCGAGGGCGACGTGTCGCTCGTGAAGGGGCGAGGTGAGCAACGAGGATGCGTCAGTCATGCGCCTGAACCTATCCCAACTACAGTGCTCGTGT
>DATCYH010000015.1:0-4589 GCA_036570405.1 Nocardioides sp. | reverse complement strand
TATTGGCCTCGAGGAACCGGTAGGCCTTCGAGCTGCGGTCGAGGATGAGCTCGCCCCCGGAGGTGAAGTCGGCGGCGAGCCCGTACTCGTGGAGGGACTGGCCCACCTTCGCTGTCGGTGGGCTGCACGCTGACGCTGGCGAGTTGACCGGGTCCGGGCAGTTCTGCGCCCGCAGGCGCCGCTGAGCGGCACTGTCGCGGTACCCGCCGCCCTCGAGGGGGACGCCGGCGATTTCGGCCTCGGCCAGCAGGGTGCGGATGAACGGAGCCAGCCGCTCATGGACCACGATCCCATCGACGTTCTCCACGGCTGGAGGTCCGGTGACGCGCTCGCCCGGAACCGAGAGCCGGAACGGTGCACCGAGTTGCACGGGTGGGACGAAGTCGTCAGGGTCGAGCGAAACCGGTCCCGGTGCGCTCCCAGGCTGTTGCGTGCTGCCTGCGGACAGGACCGTTGGCGGGGCGGTGGTTGCCGGCGGTCGTGGTTGGGCGGCGCTGATGCCCGGGCCTTCCGCAGGGGGCCATCCGCCGGCTGCAAGGGCCGTGAGGGCGAGCACCAGTGCCCCGGCTGCTCCGGCAGTGCGGAGACGGGGGATGCCCGAGATCAGATTGGAGGCCACGTGCTTCACCTCGTCACGCAGTCGATCGCGAGTTGCCCTCGGTGCGGTCGGGGCACGAACATCTGGACGTGCGACACGCTGTCACACGGAGCTGCTCGTGGCGAGTCGACGGCTGTGCTGTCGCATCCGGGCGCGCCTCGTGAACCGCACCACCGCCGGTCTGCTCGCCGCCGTGGCGCTGGTCCTCGCCGGGTGGTTGGCCCTGTCCGGCAGCGGAGACAACGACACGGACGCCCCGACGGACGGAGCAGGGCCGTTGCCGCTGGCTGGGGTGTGCGACGCCCTCGTCGCCGCTCGGTCAGGCGATGTCGAGGATGCACGTGCGGTCTTCTTCGATGACGCCCACGACGGGCTCCACGACCTGGCCGCGCGTACTGCTGAGGTGGATCGGACAGCGACTGCCGACCTGCTCCGAGCCAAGGAACGCATCGAGGCACTCATGGAGTCGAGCTCGGCCTCAGATCTGCAGACGGCTCTCGCCGACTTGGCGGACGCGACCGCAGCCGCCGCCCGAACCCTCGACCCGGAAGCAGCCGCCTCGTGCCCATGACCCGACGATCCTGGATCTGTGTATCCGTCGCCGTCCTCATCCTGGCGGGATGCGGTGGGGACTCGGACGACGACGCAGCCACGGCCCCCACGACCGAGCAAGACCGGGGGGTCGTCGCCCAGGTCGCCAGCTACGAGCTCGTCGTCGACCGCGACCAGCGCTTCCTGGTCGGTCTGTTCAGCGACGAGGAGGGCATGGTCAGCCACGGAGCCGCCGAGCTGGCCTTCTCCTTCCTCGGCGAGGAGGGCAACATGCTCGACGAGCCGACGCCCGGCCCGGATGCGACGGCGACCTTCGTCCCTGTCCCGGGCTCGCCGGAGTCGACGCAGTCGGAATCGGCCGCGTTCACCTCGCCGTCCGAGGCACGTGGCGTCTACGGCGCCGAGGCGGTGCGCTTCGACCGAGCGGGCTTCTGGGAGGTCGCCGTCGACGTCGAGATCGACGGCATCCAGCACTCCGCCACGGCGGCGTTCAACGTCCGCGAGGAGAGCCATGTGCCAGTCCCTGGGGATCCCGCACCGCGGACCCAGAACCTCCTGCCCGGCGATCCTGACGCACCGCCCGACGCCGTCGACTCGCGAGCGGAAGAGGACGGTACGGTCCCCGACCCGGAGCTCCACGAGGAGACCGTCGCTGCGGCGATCGCCGCAGGACGGCCGGTCATGGTCGTCGTGTCGACGCCCGTGTACTGCGTGAGCCGCTTCTGCGGCCCCATCACCGACACCGTGCAGGCGCTGGCCCAGGAGTACGGCGACCGGATGGACTTCGTGCACCTCGAGGTCTTCAAGGACTTCGAGGCCAACACCTTGAACAAGGCGGCCGTCGAATGGATCTGGCCCGATCGCCAGGGGGAGCCTGCGGAGCCCTGGGTCTTCCTCGTCGATGCGAGCGGTACCGTCATCGAGCGGTGGGACAACGTCGCCTCGGAGCGGAACCTCACCGAAGCGGTGCAAGCAGTCGTGGAAGGATCAGCGTGACGGCGCAGCGGCGCGGCATGGGTCAGCTCGAGGCCGAGGTGATGTCGATCCTGTGGGACTCCGACGACTGGCTCACACCGCGAGAGGTCCTGGCTCGACTGCAGAGCGATCCCCCGGTCGTGTACTCGACGGTGATGACGATCCTTCGTCGGCTGTGGAAGAAGGGGATCGTCGACCGGCGCACCGTCGGCAAGGCGTTCGCCTACCACCCGATGAAGGGCGAGGGCGAGCAGACAGCCGAGCGGATGACCGGGATCCTGGAGGCTGCTGACGACCCGGAGGCTGCGTTGATGCACTTCCTCGCCGGCCTCGATTCCCGACGCCGTCGCCATCTGCGCAAGCTCCTCGACGACGGCCCTCACCGGTGACCCTCTTGCTCCTGGCCTGCGGCCTCCTTGCCGTGGCCATGCCGGGCATCCGCCCCAAGCCCATGCTGGTCGCTGCACCGCGATGGTTCGTGCGACTCGCGGTGGCGTCGGTCGGCCTCGGGATGTTCGCAATCGTCGCTGCGCTCCTCCTCTCCACGTCTGTTGGCGCATTGCACCTCATGGTTGGAGGGGCCGTGACCCCGGTCGACCACCTCGCGCCAGAAGGGGTCTTCGGATCCGCGGCGGCCGCTGCTGCGGTCGTCTGGATCGTCGGTCGGTCCGCTGTCCTGGCGAGTCGAGCGGCGCGAGGCCATCGGGCCGCTCGGGTCGACGCGTGGTTGGGCAAGCACGAGACGGCCGGGGACCTCGAGGTCGTCATCATCCCTACCGATGCGTCCGTGGCCTACACCATCCCTGGTCGGCAACCACAGATCGTGATCTCGGAAGGTTTGCGCGCTCGGCTGTCCGCCGACGTGTTGCGCTTCGTGCTCGACCATGAGCGGGCGCATCTCCGAGGCAGGGACCGGTGGAACGCACTCCTGGCCACTGCCTTGGAGACGGCGTTCGTATTCGTTCCTGGGGCCGCGCGCACGGCGGCAGCGTTGCGCATCGGTCTCGAGCGAGCGGCCGATGAAGATGCTGCGGGCGGCCTGCTCACCCGGCGGCGAACGATCGCGCGAGGCATCAGCGCTGAAGGCGTGCGCGCACACATCGCCTGCGGCGCCGAGCTGTGGCAGTTCCGCAGCCGGAACCTCGTAGACCCCGCACCCCCGGCGCTTCCGGATCTGTCCCTCGCCGCCCTCGGCGTCACTGCGGTCTCGACCGTCGGCGTCTTGGTCGCACTGCACGCCTCGGCCGACTTCTCCCCCTATCTCGCCCTGCTGTGATCGAAGCGCTGCCGATGTTGTTCGCCCATCAGGGCGGCTGGGATGAAACCCTCTTCATCCTCGCCCCGGTCATTGTCTTTGCCCTGCTGCTCCTCCTCGCTCGGCGCCGGGTCGGTGACCTGGAGGACGAAAGCGCCGAGCACCGCGAGACCGAGGACGACTGAACCACGGACAGCAGGGCCAGGTTCACTCACATGGCGACGGGATCTATTCGGCTCCCGGCCGAGAGCGGGACAGCTCGGACACGACCTTCAGCAAACCGTAGGGGTTGACGGGTTCGCCGCCTCCCGGGTGAATCTGGAAGTGGGTGTGGGGGGCTCCACCCTTGGCGTTCCCACTGTCGCCGACGTAGCCCACGAGCTGGCCGGCGTTCACGACGATCCCCTCGGCGATGCCCTCGGCATATGCCTGCATGTGCGCGTAGTAGTAGTACGTGCCGGACTGGCCCTTGAGCCACAGCTTTGTGCCACCGAGGACGTCGGTGCCGACACGGGTCAGGACTCCGCGCTCGACTGCGTAGACCGGCGTACCGAAGGGCGCCATGATGTCGACGCCCTGATGTCCGTGCTCGTACTCGGTACCGGTCATGCGTGGGTAGCCCCATGAATCGATGAAGCTGTAGGGCTCACCCAACGGGAACACGAAGCCGCGGATCACGATCTCCGAGCCGGCGCTGAAGACGGCGAGCTGGAACTTGCGCTCGGTGTTGAGGCGCAGCGAGTCCTGGAGGGCGTCGCGCGCCGCGCGCAGCTCACGCCGGGTCCGGGCCACACCATCCAGCGCATCCAGCACGCCTCCGTCGATTACGGCCTTCGCTCTCGTCAGGTCGACCACTGACTGGCTGTCGGCCTCGGACACCGATGTCAGGAACACGTTGCGCATCTCGAGGACCGTGGCGTCCTGGGAGGTCATGACGGTGTCGAGCTCTGCAGCGTTGCCGCGAACCACGGCATTGGCGATCCGCTCGCGGAAGCGGACCTCGGCCTCCCGCAGCTCCTGCACCTTCAGCTGCTGGGCGACGTCGAGGCGGGCGAGCTCCTGCTGGAGGGCGGCGAGGCGGTCGGCCAGCTGGTCGACCAGATCGGCGGCGTCGGCGACCTCCACGGCGCTCTGCAGCACCTCGGCCTGGGCGACGCGCAGCTCCCGGCGGATGAGGCGCTCGGCGTCGGCGGCATCGACTGGCTCGCC
>DATCYH010000014.1:0-2873 GCA_036570405.1 Nocardioides sp. | reverse complement strand
CCCCGCGGTACGAGGCGTCGACCAGTCCGGGGCTGACCACGACGGCGCGATCCGCGATCGCCACAGCCACCGGGGTGCTCGGACCCTGACGCCGGCGTACGAACAAGGTGTCGACGTCGACGCCACGGCCGCCCAGCTCGGCGAGCACGGGTGCCATCGCCTGAAGCTCAGCTGCGGTTGCCGGACGCGACCTGGTCAGTGCCGCGATCGCCGGCACCTCGAGCTGGCCGATCGCCAGCGCAACGAGCAGGCCGGCTGCGGTCAGGAACGCCACCAGGCCAAGGGCCGGCGGGAGCAGCGCGCACACCACCACGGTGAGGACGAAGCTCACCAGCAGCGCCGGCGCCAGCGTCACCACCCTCAGCACGGTCATCGGGAACCTCATAATCACGACCCTCCTTCATCTGTCAGCACTAGTGCGAATCTCTTGACTTTGCTCGCGGTGATCGTCCGACGACCGTCGTACGACATAGGCGAACGAGACCAGTTTGTGCCCAGCCGCCGACACGACCCCGAGTTATCCACAGCCCCCCGCTCCACGGAGCGAGGACCGACCCGGACGTGGGTTCATGGGCCAGACCGACCTCCGACCGAAAGGAACACCCGTGGACACCCTCAACGCTGACGGCACTTGGGACCGCCTGGGCTCGATCGCCCTCCTGCTGCACCAGGCCGCCAACCAGGTGTGGAGCGACGCCGACCGGGCCGCCGCAGACTCGCCGCTGCACGACCTCGGACTCGGTGTGTATCTCGCGCACTCTCAGGCCAGCGCCCTGCTGCCCGACGACTGCGAGCTGCCTGACGTCGACGAGGACGCGGAGCTCGAGGAGCGCACGCCGCTGCAGCTGCTCACCGAGGCCGAGGAGCTGACCCGTCCCCTGCCGCTGCACCGGCCCGACCTGGTGCACGGTTCCCAGCTGGTCGTCGACCTGTGCGACCTCATCCGGGAAGCCCGTGGCCTTGGCTACTGACCTGCGTCTGGCGTACGCCGACATCGACCAGGAACTCTTCGACGTCGACCAGATCCCGATGACCTCGCGTGACGTGCGCAGCGTCGGCGAGATGCTCTTCGACGTCGACTACCTGGCGCGCCAGCTGCTGATGGATATCGACGGAGACGCCGCCGGCACGCTGCTGCGCAGCTGGCCGACGATGGTCGCGGCCGCCGAGGACCTGTGGGCATCCCTGCCCGGTCGACGTCCTGGCGTCGACGAGCGCGACCGGCCTATCACGCGTCTCTCAGCCCAGGCCGCAACCATCGAGACCAGCCTCTCCGGCCGGACAGCCTGGCCCGGGCAGGGCCCGACCAGTCCCCGCATCGACCAGATGACCCAGGCCTTCATCAACGCCGCCGCGCTGGTCCGTCGCTACGGTGCTGAGATCCCCCACGAGCAGCCCGACGCTCACCGCGACCTCGAGGCAGCACGCACCCGGATCATGCACGGGCTTTATCTCACCGCCCACGCCGTCAACGTCGCGCTCCACGATCACGGCCGCGACCGCGTCAACGACGCCCGCAGCGCCGGCCGCCGGATCCACCTGGCACAGCACCACTCCCCCTACGCGATCGCCCCCACGGGTGTCTGGGTCGACCGGATGTCCGCTTGCGAGAACACCGCCCGCAGCTACCTGACGGACCGATTCACCCAAGCCCTTGCCGGCGAGGCGATGCGGCCCGTCGACGACCCCGGACGGCTGGCGCAAGCGCTGGCCAACTGGGACATCCAGACCCACCGCGCCCTGGCTCGAGATCTCGAACCGTCCAACATCCTGCTGATCACCCGCACCCAGGGGCTGATCGCCGGCGCCAGCATGGTCCTCGTCGACGCGGCTGAGACTGCCGGCGTGCTCGAGCGGTCCGACCGCCTGGTCCCCGCCATCGCTGAGGCAGGGCGGTCCTGGAGCAACCTGGCCAGCCGCTGGGGTGACCTCGCTCCCCCAGGCGCCCGCCTCGAGGAACCGCTGGCACGCGCGGCCGCGGAGGTCCGCGCTGCATACCGCCAGATCACCCACGACAAGACCACCCTCGGCACGCCCGAGGTCATCGCCAGCCGCCCCGGACTACCCCAAGCCGTGACCGCAACGCTGCGCGCGATCGAGGCCGGCTCCGAGCTCGCCGCGGTCGTCGCCGAGAAGGCCGACACCCCCAACCTCACCGGCCCAGCCCGCGCACTTTCCCGCCGAGCGCACAACGACGTCGAGGCCGGCCTGGCTACCCCGCCGGTCGAGGGCGACGTCGTGTGGGTCTCCCCCGCCGACATCCTCGCCAAGCGCCTCGTGCCACTCCCCCCGCCGGTCGCGGAAACCCTGCGGGCGGCCAGCGACGCCACGATCGACGCCACCAGCTCCGCCTCAGCGGTGGCCACGCTGCACCAAAGCGAGCACGCGGCGGCCGCCTCGAACGTGGAACACGGTCCCCGCGGCAAGGACTTGTCCGAGCTCTCCCGGCCACCCGCCGCGACGTCCACCGTGCCCCGCCGGTGAGTCATCGACGGGGCCACACTGGTGGTCTCAGTAGGTGCGGACGAGGGAGAAGCACTGCAACAGTGCAGCATTTCCGGAAACACCAGCGGCGTGTTGTCGTTTCCAGAAACGCTCCCTACGGCAGGATCGCAGTCATGCAGACCACACGGAAGGCCGGTCGACCCCACAAGGGCGAGCGGCACGCGTTCCTCGTGAAGCTGTCTCCGGAAATGGTCGACAAGATCCACCTTCTCGCGCAGATCAACGAGCGAACCTACGTCGAGGTGGTCGAAGTTGTGGCCACCGACGCGCTCGCTGCTCGGACCCGCGATGAACTACTGGATCGGGTCACGGACTTCGTGGGCCACAAGGGCGAGCGACGCGGTCTCAAGTTCCAGTTGCCGATCGCA
>DATCYH010000013.1:0-2601 GCA_036570405.1 Nocardioides sp. | reverse complement strand
GCGTACTCCGTCATTCGCGAGGTCGGCGAGAGGTTCGACCAGAACACCGCGACCATGGGGGGCAGGTCGCCACGCTGGATCGCCTGATCCAGTAGCGCATGAAGTTGGCCAGCCACGAGGAGTTCGCCGTCCAGGACGATCACAAGCGGGAGACGTTCCCCTTCTCGGAAGCCTGGCGGGAGGTAAATATCTACGGGCCGCTCGCCCGGCAGGCTCGGCGCCGACATGGTGACGGTGCGAATTTCTCCGACCAGGTCAGCGTCCGGGTCATACGCCAGAGCCTCGGACTTCGGCAGATTCAGCACATGACTCTTCGGATTCACGAACGGGTGGCCCGGCAGAATGACCTTGTTGTAGGGATCATGTCTTGCCGCCGCCACCATGGCGATGAAAAACGGGATCGCTCGTTCCATGTCGCCGAGGAATGCGAGAAGCTCTCCTGCCTCTGCCGGCAGTTCGGGCGGGTCTACGCGGTACTCGTAGGCCACGCTCACGCGAGGGTCCGCGACGACCGAGGCGTACCAGAAGTCGGTGTCAGCAAGTTTGCTCAACGACGTCCCGGCCATGCCGTCACCCGGCCAGAGCTGGCAGGAAACGCTGACCCGTTCGACGCCCGCCGCCTCGAAGACGAAGGTCACGAGGACGTTGCCGTCCGGCAAAGGCTCAATCAGCGGGCCACCGGCTGCCTCCAGATCAGTACGCAGCGCCGTGCACGCAGCGGTCTTGTCCATGGCGAGGTCGTGGCCGAATTTATCGAGTCGAGGGCTGAGGACTGGCGCCGTGCTGTCGCTGACGGTCATGGTTCTCGAGCCTTCCCTTGTAGCGCATGCGCGTGCGCACGACGCCTCATATGCGAGCGAGTTGGTAGGCCCTCGCGCCATGTCGTTGGGCGGAGAGGGTCGGCGGGGGTCCGCTTCGCACGACACCCAGTCGCCGTGTGGTCGAAGAGCTCAGGTTCGTTACTGTACAGTTCCGAACTGTATAGATATAGTTTGGGTCATGTCAACAGAAGTCGTCCGCGACACCGGTGCGCGAAGCCCCGTCGAACGTCGGACCAGCACGCGCGTGCGACCGCGACCTGGAAGGGTTCGGCAGGTGGATCCCGAAGTGACTCGCGCGATCCTGGATGCTGCCGTATCGGTGGTGGCGCAGGGGGGATTTGGTGGCTTCACCATGGACGCCGTCGCGAAACAAGCTGGCTGCGGCAAGCCCGCCGTCTATCGACGCTGGGACTCCAAAGAGGCGTTGCTCGAAGACGCTGTGGTGGAGGCCGCGGACGCCCGCGTTCGCACGCCGGACACAGGATCACTGCGAACAGATCTCCACGCACTCCTTCATGAGTTCATTGACTGGCTTGGCACTCCAAACGGGCGGGTTATGGTTGCTCTGATCGCGGAGGCTGTTCGAGACAACACCTGGTCCGCGGCCGTCACCCGGAGTCAGCGGCGTCGTCGTGAGCAGACTCGCGTCCTCGTGGATCGCGCTATCGAGCGAGGCGAGGTGCCGGAATGGGCAGATGCGGATTTGCTGATGGACCACGCCGCCGCGCCCATTTGGATGCAGGTACTGGTCTGGCGAGGGGAGGTGGCGTCCGATCCTGACTATGTCGCCAGGCTCACCGACTCGGCGCTCGCAGCGGCCGGCCTTTCGCCGATCAGCAGCTGAGGAGTCGTCGAGCCCAGCACAACCATCCGCCACGATGGTGCAGTCCACCCGTGGAGCACTTGCTCAAGAGGGCCGCCGCTTGCCGTTGCACGACCCTGCTCGCGCAGCCACTCTGCCCACGCCAAAACGGACTCGCGGTCGAGGGTCGGCAGGTTGCCCACTCGGTGGACAGGGTGCGGTTGAGGCGTTTGGGCAGTGGGGCTTGATGAACTTCTCCTACGCCCCGAGGGCGGCGCGTACGCGGTACATGTCGAGGGAGTGTCGGTAGGCGAAGACGCTGTCGGCCATGGTCCGCTCCATGCGGGTGATGCTCTTCTCCGCGAAGTAGACCGCGGCGCGTTCCAGGAACGCCGCGCAGTCGCGCCCTTCTCGTCGGGCAGGATCTCGGACTACGCCAGTCGGGTGTAGTCGTCGACGCGCGAGTGCACATAGTCGTACCAACCTTGCCTTGTGCCGGTGGTCGACTGTGGCTGCCCGCCCGTGTGCTCGCCAGCCACCGCCGTCGGGGATATTGAACCGGGGTGTTCCTGGCAGCCAAGGCCGCAGTGTCGGTCATGAAGGCGCAGGGTGGCGGCAACATCGTGGTGACGAGGTCGGCCTCGAGCTTGGTCGCCTACCCCCACTTCATCAGCTACACGGCCTCGAAGCACGGCGTCAACGGGTTGGTCAAGGTGCTGTCGCTCGAGCTCGGACGCTTTGGGATCCGCATCAATGCCAGGTGTCCCATGCATGGCATGTCGGTCAACCTGGCGCTGCCGCCGGACGCCGAGGTGCTGGGCAAGTCGTACGAGCAGATGGGCGAGTGGGGCAAGGATGCCGCTGCGATGCCGCTGCGATGCCGCTGCGATGCCGCTGCGATGCCGCTGCGATGCCGCTGCGATGCCGCTGCGATGCCGCTGCGATGCCGCTGCGATGCCGCTGCGATGCCGCTGCGAT
>DATCYH010000012.1:0-4079 GCA_036570405.1 Nocardioides sp. | reverse complement strand
CTGAAGGCGTCATCAACTGCCGGGTCGCGCTCAGGCGGACTCGGCGTTCTCCTTGTCCCGCTTGTTCGAGACATAGAGGCTGGCGGCGGCGGTGATGGCCAGGGTGCCGACGATGACCGTCAGGGACAGCCAGATCGGGATCTCCGGGGCCCACTTGATGTGCTCGCCGCCGTTGATGAACGGCAGCTCGTTCTCGTGCATGGCGTGCAGGATCAGCTTGACGCCGATGAAGGCGAGCAGGAAAGCGATGCCGTAGGCCAGGTAGATGAGCCGCTGCAGCAGCCCACCGATCAGGAAGTAGAGCTGACGCAGACCCATCAGCGCGAACAGGTTCGCGGTGAAGACCAGGTAGGGGTCCTTCGTGATGCCGTAGATCGCCGGGATCGAGTCGAGCGCGAAGAGCAGGTCGGTCGTGCCCAGCGCCAGGATCACCAGGAACATCGGCGTGATCAGGCGCTTGCCGTTCTCCTTGATCGTCAGCTTGGTGCCGTGCCACTCCGTGGTCGAGGGCAGGTGGGTGCGGGCGAACTTCGCGAGCTTGTTCTCCTCCGGCGCCTCGTCGTCGTCGTTGTGGTCCCGCGCCTGCTTCCACGCCGTCCAGAGCAGGAACGCACCGAAGATGTAGAAGACCCAGCTGAACTGGTTGATCGCGGCAGCGCCGAGGAAGATGAAGATCGCGCGCATGATCAGCGCCAGCACGATGCCGATCATCAGTGCCTTCTGCTGGAACTCGCGGGGCACGTTGAAGCTGGCCATGATGATGATGAAGATGAACAGGTTGTCGATCGACAACGCATATTCGGTCAGCCAGCCGGCGAAGAACTCCGGACCGGGGCTCTTGGAGAGCTCGTGCGGCTCGGCGAAGGCCCACAGGGCGAGGCCGAAGACGACCGCCGACCCGACGAAGAACGCGAGGTGGGTGCTGACCTCCTTCATGGAGGGCTCGTGCGGTCGACGGCCGATGATGGCCAGGTCGACGGTGAAGACGGCGATGGCCACGATGACGGTGATGCCCCAGATCAGCGGGCTGGCGACGGAATCGCCCAAGATTGCACCCAAGAAACTTCTCTCCTCCGGAGTGGCGTGACGTTGGCGCACAATGGGAAGTGCGACAACCGGACTGTACTCCGGAGGTCTCTTCCGCCCGGGCGATCACACCGTCGGCGTGGTCGTCCCGGACCAACAGCGCCGGGTGGACCCCGAGGGATCTGCCGTATTGACGACACTGCTGCGGGGGAATACTCCCCTCCTGAACTCGGCCATTCTTCCAGCCCGAGCCTGACCTGGCCAATTCGAGCCCGTACGCCGTGCCGACGGCGTGGCCCGTCCGGTGAGCCGCTCGGCTGCACTGACCGGGGCTAACGTGGGCGCATGTCACGCGCCGTGCACCACCTCGACCTGTGGGTCTCCGATCTGGCTGTTGCCGAAGCCGAGTGGGGGTGGCTGCTGGGCGAACTCGGCTGGGAGGCCGACCTCGCCACGGAGAGCGGTTGCTCCTGGGTGCATCCGGACGGCACCTACCTCTTCCTGGAGCACTCGCCGGACCAGTCCGACGTACGCCACGACCGGATGCGGCCGGGACTGAACCACCTCGCCCTGCTCACCAGCGACCGCGCCCTGCTGGGCCGCATTCGCGCGGAGTCGTCGGCCCATGGCTGGCACGAGATGTATGCCGACCGCTATCCCCATGCCGGCGGCGACGAGCACGTGGCGCTCTACCTGGAGAACTCGGAGGACTTCGAGGTCGAGGTCGTCCTCGAGCCCTGAGCGGCGGCGACCGCTCAGCGACCGCGGCGGTCCACCCCCGCTGGGGTCAGCGCGGGGCGGGGGAGCCGTAGAGCGTGGTCCGCTCCCGCACCGGGCGGCCGATGCCCTCACCCATCTCGACGAGCTCCTCGACCGTCTTGGCCGAGCCGTGCTCCGAGCCGGCCATCCGGGAGATGGTCTCCTCCATCAGCGTGCCGCCGAGGTCGTTGGCGCCCGAGTTGAGCATCGTCTGGGTGCCCTCGACGCCGAGCTTGACCCAAGAGGTCTGGATGTTGTCGATGCGGCCGTGCAGCATGATCCGGGCCATCGCGTGGACCGCACGGTTGTCGCGCAGGGTCGGACCGGGGCGGGCCACGCCGGCGAGATAGATCGGCGAGGACGTGTGCACGAACGGCAGCGGTACGAACTCCGTGAAGCCGGCGTGCCCCTGCTCGAGGTTCTGCTCCTGGATCCGGGAAAGGACCCGCAGGTGCTGCACCCAGTGGCGCGGGTTGTCGACGTGGCCGTACATCATCGTCGAGCTGGACCGGACGCCCACGCGGTGCGCGGTGGAGACGATGTCGATCCAGGTGGCGGTGGGTAGCTTGCCCTTGGTCAGGATCCAGCGGACCTCGTCGTCGAGGATCTCCGCTGCCGTTCCGGGGATCGTGTCCAGGCCGGACTCGCGCGCCTTGATCAGGAAGTCCTCGAAGGAGAGTCCGGTGCGAGAGGAGCCGTTGACGATCTCCATCGGGCTGAAGGCGTGCACGTGCATCTCGGGCACGCGCTTCTTCACCGCGGCAGCGATGTCGAAGTAGGCGGTGCCAGGGAGCTCCGGGTCGATCCCGCCCTGCATGCAGACCTCGGAGGCGCCGAGGCGCCACGCCTCCTCGGCGCGGTCGGCGACCTCCTCGAGGGAGAGCGAATAGGCGTCCGCGTCGGTCTTGCGCTGCGCGAACGCGCAGAACCGGCAGCCGACGTAGCAGACGTTGGTGAAGTTGATGTTCCGGTTGACCACGTAGGTCACCTCGTCGCCGACCACCTCCTTGCGCAGGTTGTCGGCAAGGGCGCAGACCGCATCGAGCAGGTCGCCCTGGGCGGTCATCAGGGTCAGCGCATGCTCGTCGGAGAGGTTGCCGGGGTCCTTCTCGGCCGCCTTGAGCGCGGCGCGTCCGTCGGAGTCCGCACGTCCCACGCTGCCACCGGTGGCGACAGCGTCCTCGGCGACCGCGTCCCAGTCGCCATAGACGGTGTTGAAGTCGTCGCGCCGGTCGTTGGTCCGGCCCTCGGTGTCGATGCTGGCGTGCAGGTCGGTACGACCGGTGCCCTCACCGACGGTGGCGAAGCCGCCGTCGGGTTCCTGCCACGGCAGCCCGACCGGGTGTACGCCGGGGCGCGCGAGGCCGTCGTCCTTTGCCAGCGCCGCGACGTGGCCGGAGATCCGCGGGTCGAGCCACGGGATGCCCTGGCGGACATATTCGGGGTGCACGGTGAGCCGGGCCTGCAGGTCGAAGCCGCAGGACTTCGTGATCTCGCGCAGCCGCTCCAGCGAGGGCCAGGGGCGCTCGGGGTTCACGTGGTCGGGGGTGAGTGGTGAGACGCCGCCCCAGTCGTCGACGCCGGCGCCGAGCAACGCCGTACATTCGGCGAGGTCGACCAGGTTCGGCGGTGCCTGGATGCGCATCTTGGGACCGAGCACGATCCGGCTGACGGCGATGGCAGCGCGATATTCGTCGAGGTCGAGGTCGTCGGTGTGCCGCATCGCGGTGTCCGGCTTGGCGCGGAAGTTCTGGACGATGACCTCCTGCAGGGCGCCATAGCGGCGCGCGTTGGCACGCAGCGCGAAGATCGTGTTGGCGCGCTCCTCGAGCGTCTCTCCGATGCCGACCAGCAGGCCCGAGGTGAACGGGATCGACAGTCGGCCGGCGTCCTCGAGCACCTGCAGGCGCACGGCCGGGTCCTTGTCGGGGGAGCCGTAGTGGGCCTGACCCTTGGTCTCGAACAGGCGGCGCGAGGTGGTCTCCAGCATCATCCCCATCGAGGGGGAGACCGGCTTGAGCCGGTTCAGCTCCTCCCACGACATGACGCCGGGGTTGAGGTGCGGCAGCAGCCCGGTCTCCTCGAGGACCCGGACCGCCATCGCCCGGATGTAGGCGATGGTCGAGTCGTAGCCGCGGGAGTCGAGCCATTCGCGGGCCTCGGGCCAGCGGTCCTCGGGGCGGTCACCGAGGGTGAAGAGCGCCTCCAGGCAGCCCATCTCGGCGCCCTTGGCCGCGATCTCGAGGATCTCGTCGGGTGAGAGGAAGGGCTCCTTGCCCTCACGGGCCAGCTTG
>DATCYH010000011.1:0-5691 GCA_036570405.1 Nocardioides sp. | reverse complement strand
CAGCCCGGCGCGCCGGTGCTCATCGACGAGCAGTGGGTGCGCTGCTCGCCACACGGCATCGATGACGTCGAGATCCTGCTGGCCGCGAACACGGGCGCCGATCCACGTCCCCTGGACAAGGGTGCTTCCGGGGGTGAGCTGTCGCGAGTGATGCTCGCGATCGAGGTCGCGCTGGCCGAGACCAGCCCGGTGCCGACCTTCGTCTTCGACGAGGTCGATGCGGGAGTGGGCGGCAAGGCAGCGGTCGAGGTCGGACGCCGGCTCGCCCAGCTGGCACGCAACTCCCAGGTCCTGGTGGTCACCCACCTGCCGCAGGTCGCGGCGTACGCCGACCACCACGTCGTGGTCGCCAAGTCCAGCGACGGCACGGTCACCACGTCCGGACTCACCCGTCTGGGGGAGGACGACCGGGTCCGGGAGCTCTCGCGGATGCTCGCGGGCATGGCGGAGTCGGAGTCCGCCCTGGCGCACGCCGAGGAGCTGCTGGCCACGGCGCGAGCAGCGCGCGTCACGACCTGACCCAGATCACGTCGCCAACCCGCCACACCCCGCGTGGGCTACCCGAACACGCGTGGTGGGCATGCAACCATCGAGCGGTCATGAAGTTGCCCACGCGTCGTCCCCCCGAAATCGTCCTGCCCGGTCTGACAGGCGTCGCCCGTGTCGACCGGCACACCCGCACCCTGATCGGCCGCCTGCGGCCCGGGGACATTGCGATCGTTGAGCACCTCGACATGGATCGCGCCACGGCCCAGCAGCTCGTCGACGCCGAGGTGTCCGCTGTGCTCAACGCAGCGCCCTTCATCTCCGGGCGCTACCCGACCCAGGGCCCCAGCGTCCTGGTCGAGGCCGGCATCCCGCTGGTGGACAGCGTCGGCGTGGACGTCTTCGCCGCAGTCAAGGATGGCCGTGAGGTGCGCCTGCACGAGGGGGAGCTGTTCGTCGGCGACTCAGTCGTGGCAAGCGGTGAGATCCTCGACGGCGCGCGGCTCAAGCAGGAGCTCGGCGCGGCCCGTGGCGGGATGACCACACAGCTCGAGAACTTCACCCACAACAGCACCGAGTTCCTCCGGCGCGAGGAGCAGCTCCTCCTGCACGGGCGTGGCGCTCCCAAGGTCGGCACCAAGATGGCGGACCGCTCCGTGGCCGTGTGCGTCGCCGGGCCCGAGCTGGCCGACGAGCTGCGCACGATCAAGCGCTACCTCAACGAGCAGCATCCGGTCCTGATCGCCGTCGACTCCGCCGCGGACGTGCTGCGGGAGCGAGGACTGCGCGCGGATGTCATCGTGCTGAGCGGACCCGACACCGCCCAGGCCACCGAGACCCGCGTGTCGGCGAAGGCCCTGAAATCCGCCAAGGACGTCGTGGTCCTGGTCGAGCGGGGTTCGGGGAAGACGCCGATGGAGTCCCTCGAACGCCTTGGCATCCACCCGCAGCCGTTCGAGACCTCGGCCAGTGCCGAGGACGCCGCACTGATGCTGGCGGCACTCGGCCACGCGTCCCTGGTGATCGGGGTCGGCGTGCACGCCACCCTCGCCGACTTCCTGGACCGGCAACGGGGTGGACTGGCCTCCACCTTCCTGGCCAGGCTCCAACTCGGCCCCCGCCTGGTCGACGCCAAGGCGCTGCCCGAGCTCTACTCGGGACGACTACGCCCGTGGCACATGTTGCTGCTGGTGCTCGCCTGTCTCATCGCGTTGGCTGCGGCCATCGCCGTCACGCCGGTCGGCCAGGAATGGTTTGACGACCTGGGTGACCTGATCCCCGACCTCTACGACCGCGTCAAAGGATTCTTCTCGTGATCTCGTTCCGCTACCACGTCGTCACCATCGTCGCGGTCTTCCTCGCACTGGCCGTGGGCGTCGCCCTGGGCGGTGGCCCGCTCTCCGAGCTCGGCCGCAGCTCGGACGAGGCCAACGCTCGGGTGAGCGAGGAGAACGACAAGCTCACCGACGACCTCAAGCAGGCAGAGCAGGTCTCGGGGTTCCAGGACAAGTTCCTCAACACCACACTCCCGGCCAACCTGGGCAGCGTGCTCGAGGGCACTGCCGTGGCCATGGTGACCATGCCCGGAGCGAGCTCGGGCACGGTCAAGGGCCTGACCGAGCAGATCGGCAGGGCCCAGGGCACGTTGGTGGGGACCTATGCCGCGCAGCCGGGGCTCGTCGCGTCCGACAACAAGTCACTGGCCGACACGCTGGGTGCCCAGCTGGCCGAGAGCGTCGGTGACTCCGATGTGCCCGAGGGCGCCGGGACCTACGAGCGCCTCGGAGCGCTGATCTCACAGACCATCGCGACGCCGTCGCCGGCGGGTGGCCCGGTCGACGAGGACGCCAAGAGCATCCTCAGCAGCCTCAAGGGCGCCGACATGTTCGAGCTCAGCTCTCAGGGCTCCAAGCGCGCCGGCGTGGTCCTCGTGGTGCTGGGCAGTGAGCCCGCCAGCGACGATGGCTCCGACAAACTGCTCTCCGCGCTGCTCGACGGGCTCTCCGGCGGCGCCGAGACGGTCGTCGTTGCCGGCAGCACTGCCTCTGCGGACACCGGGATCCTCAAGACCCTGCGCGACGACCCCGACTTCGTGGACTCTGTCTCGTCCGTCGACTCCGTGCAGTCGCGGGTCGGTCAGGTCAGCGCGGTCTACGCTCTTGGTCGCACCGGCAGCGGCGAGACCGGCCACTTCGGGGCCAAGGGATCCGACGGGCCACTCCCGCGTGGCTGATTGTCCGCAAACGGGAATCCGTTGGTAGACTGGAACCCCGTAGCAGACATGCCTTTTTCTTGTTCAGTCTGACAGCGGGAGTTCTCCTTGGCCTCATCGGCGCCGACCAAGCACGTCTTCGTCACCGGAGGTGTTGCGTCCTCCCTCGGCAAGGGGCTGACCGCCTCCAGCTTGGGCAGTCTGCTCAAGTCTCGTGGCCTTCGGGTCACCATGCAGAAGCTCGACCCCTATCTCAACGTCGACCCCGGCACGATGAACCCGTTCCAGCACGGTGAGGTCTTCGTCACCGAGGACGGCGCCGAGACGGACCTCGACATCGGGCACTACGAGCGCTTCCTCGACACCGAGCTGAACGCGATCGCGAACGTCACCACCGGCCAGGTCTATTCGTCGGTGATCGCCAAGGAGCGCCGCGGCGACTACCTCGGCGACACCGTCCAGGTGATCCCGCACATCACCAACGAGATCAAGGACCGGATCCGCGCCATGGGCGGGGACGACGTCGACGTCGTGATCACCGAGATCGGTGGCACCGTCGGCGACATCGAGTCGTTGCCGTTCCTCGAGGCGGCCCGGCAGGTCCGTCACGACATCGGCCGCGACAACTGCTTCTTCCTGCACGTCTCCCTGGTGCCCTACCTGGGCCCTTCGGGCGAGCTGAAGACCAAGCCGACCCAGCACTCGGTCGCGGCCCTGCGCTCGATCGGCATCCAGCCCGATGCGATCGTGCTGCGCTCGGACCGCGTGGTCCCGCAGTCGATCAAGAACAAGATCTCGCTGATGTGCGATGTCGAGCCCGAGGCCGTCATCAACTGTGCCGACGCGCCGTCGATCTATGACATCCCCAAGGTGATCCACTCCGAAGGACTCGACGCCTACGTCGTCCGACGGCTCAACCTGCCGTTCCGCGATGTCGAGTGGACCGTGTGGGACGACCTGCTGCGGCGCGTCCACCACCCCGCCGAGGAGGTCACTGTCGGGCTGGTCGGCAAGTACATCGACCTGCCCGACGCCTACCTCTCCGTGGGCGAGGCGCTGCGTGCCGGCGGATTCGCGCACGAGGCCAAGGTCAACATCGAGTGGATCGCCTCGGACGAGTGCGCGACCCCCCAGGGCGCCGCTAAGCAGCTGGCCGATGTCGACGCGATCTGCGTTCCCGGTGGCTTCGGCATCCGTGGTCTCGAGGGCAAGCTCGGCGCACTGACCTACGCCCGTACGCACGGCATCCCCACCCTGGGACTGTGCCTGGGCCTGCAGTGCATGGTGATCGAATATGCCCGCAACGTCGCCGGCCTGGAGAAGGCCGCCTCCACCGAGTTCGACCCGGACGCCACCGAGCCGGTGATCGCCACGAAGGAGGAGCAGAAGATGTTCGTCGAGGGGGCGGGCGACCTCGGCGGCACCATGCGACTGGGCACCTACCCGGCGAAGCTGCTCGAGGGCAGCGTGGTCCGCGCGGCGTACGACGACGCCGCGCGCATCGACGAGCGTCACCGCCACCGCTACGAGGTCAACAACGCCTACCGGGACCAGCTCGAGGGGGCCGGCCTGGTCTTCTCCGGCCTCTCGCCGGACAACACCCTGGTCGAGTTCGTGGAGCTGCCCCGCGAGGTGCACCCCTACTACGTCTCCACTCAGGCACATCCGGAGCTGAAGTCGAGGCCGACCAAGGCGCACCCGCTCTTCAAGGGCCTCATCGGTGCCGCGATCGAGCGCCAGCGCGAGCTGCGTTTCCCGATCGACGAGTCCGAGCTGCGTCGACGCAACGACGAGAAGGACGAGGCGGCGGAAGCCTGAGCCACGGGCATGGGCTGCGGGCGATAGCCTGCAGCCATGTCCCAGCTTGCAGACCGCAGCGAGTCCTGGCCCGTCGTGGCCTCCACCGACCTGCACCGTGATGACTGGGTGGTCGCGTTCCGCAGCGACCAGGTGACCACACCCCAGGACCCGGAGGGTCAGTCCTTCCGGCGCCTGGTGATGGAGCACCCCGGAGCGGCCATGGTGCTGGCGATCGACGAGGACGAGCGCGTCTTCTGCCTCAAGCAGTATCGCCACCCGGCACAGACCCGCTTCGTGGAGTTGCCGGCGGGGATCTGCGACCACGAGGGCGAGGACCCCCTCGACGTCGCGATCCGTGAGCTGCGTGAGGAAGCCGAGCTCGAGGCGACCGAGTGGCACCACCTGCTGTCGGTCTGGGCCTCACCGGGGGTCTCCGAGGAGCGGCACCACTTCTACCTGGCGCGGGGCCTGACCAGGACCGACCGGGGTGACTTCCTGCTCGAGCACGAGGAGGCCGACATGGAGACCTTGTGGGTCCCACTCGACGAGCTGCGCGATGCGATCCTCGACGGCCGGGTCACCGACGGTCCGGTGGCCCTTGCGGTGCTGGCCCACGACGCCCGTTTCGGCAAACGATGAAAGGGCACTGAACGCGTGCACCAGAGCCACGACGAGATCGCGGTGGCCATCCGCACCTATCTCGACCACCTGGCCGTGGAGCGCGGATTGGCGGCGAACACCCTGGTCTCCTACCGGCGCGACCTGCGCCGCTATCACGAGCACCTCGGAGCCGCCGGCCTGTCCCGACTCGACGAGGTGACCGAGGCCGCGGTGTCGGGCTTCCTGATGAAGCTTCGCGAGGGCGACGAGCAGCACAAGCCGCTGGGCGCGACGTCCGCGGCCCGCACGGTCGTCGCCGTGCGCGGGTTCCACAAGTTCGCAGTCATGGACGGACTCACCAACCTGGACCCGGCGGCAGCCGTGAAGCCGCCGACGCCCACCAAGCGTCTGCCCAAGGCGCTGCCGCTCAGTGACGTGGAGGCGATCCTCGACGCGGCCGGCTCCGCCGGAACCGCCCTGGCCAGTCGCGACAAGGCACTGCTCGAGATCCTGTATGGCACGGGCGCCCGGATCTCCGAGGCAGTCGGACTCGACGTCGACGACCTCGACCTGGTCGACTCGGTGGTGCTGCT
>DATCYH010000010.1:0-1714 GCA_036570405.1 Nocardioides sp. | reverse complement strand
CTCGAGGTGGAGAGGGGGGTGACGGCGTTGGTGCACGGCCAGGCGGTCGCGATCTTCCGGACCCACGACGACGAGGTGTTCGCGCTGGGCAACTACGACCCGTTCGCCAAGGCGAGCGTCCTCTCGCGCGGGATCGTCGGCACCCGGGGCGACGTACCGTTCGTGGCCTCGCCCATGCACAAGCACGCCTTCGACCTGCGCACCGGCCAGTGTCTCGACGACGAGCAGGTCTCGGTGCCGTCCTACGACGTGCGGGTCGTCGACGGTGTGGTCCAGGTCGGACCGCGGTTGTCGCTGGAGGACTCGGCATGACCCGGCTGCCACTCGACGGGTTCCGGATCGGAGTCACCGCGGCGCGGAAGGCTGCCGAGCAGTGCGCGCTCATCGAGCGGCGCGGGGGACAGGTCGAGTGGGCGCCTGCGCTGTCGGGCGACATCGGGACGATCGACGCAGATCAGCTGCGCAGCGCCACCCTCGACGTGCTGGCCCACCCGGTCGACATGTTCATCGCCACCACCGGCGTGGGCATCAAGGCATGGTTCGGGGCCGCGGACGAGTGGGACCTGGGCGGCGAGCTGCTCGAGCACCTGTCCGGTGCCGAGATCCTGGCCCGTGGCCCCAAGTCGGTGGGCGCCCTGCGCCGTGCCGGCCTGCGCGAGCTGTGGGCGCCGGAGTCGGAGTGCTTCGAGGACGTGCTCGTCCACCTACGCGGCAGGGACCTGGCGGGCTTGCGGATCGTGGTCCAGGAGCACGGCCAGTCCCTCTCGAACGTCGCTCACGCCCTGCGCCGGCAAGGTGCCGAGGTGGATGTGGTGACGGTCTATCGGATCGAGGGTGCGGTCGACCCCGCGCCGCTGTTCCGGATGGTGGAGCTGATCGCGGACCACAAGCTCGACGCGGTCACCTTCACTTCTGCGCCCGCCGTGGCCGCACTGAAGGACATCGCCGCGGTCGTCGGTCGGCGTGACGACGTCGTAGCCGCCTTCCAGGCGGATGTCGTCGCCTCCTGCGTCGGCCCGGTCACCGCAGCAGCTTTCGAGATGTGGGGCGTGCCGACCATCTCGCCCGAGCGGTCGCGCACCGCCGCGATGATCAAGCAGCTCGAGTCCGAGCTCCCGCTGCGCCGTGACGGACTGGCGATCGAGGTCGCCGGACATGCGCTGCTCCTGCACGGGGACGTGGTGCTGCTCGACGGTGTTGCGGTCCACCTCTCGCCGGCACCGTTGGCCGTCCTCAGCGCCCTGGTCGTCAACCCGGGCCACGTGGTCCCGCGCCGGGAATTGCTCGCCGCGCTGCCCACCGGCCAGGCCTCCTCCGAACATGCCGTGGAGATGGCCGTCGCCCGGCTGCGTGCGGCGCTGGGCACGACGGTGGTGCAGACCGTGGTCAAGCGCGGCTATCGATTGGCCGTGTCGTGAACCGTCCGCGGTTGGTGACGGTCGCCCACGGCACGCGGGTCGCGGTGGGCAACCGGGTTGCCCGTGCCGTCACCGGCTTGGCCGGTCGGCGACTCGGGGTGCCCGCGCACACGTCGTACGTCGAGCTCTGCCGGCCGCTGCTGGCCGACGCGCTGGTCGAGGAACCGGGTCCGTCGATCGTCGTACCGCTGCTGCTCTCCACCGGTCACCATGCCCGCCACGATCTGCCGGCCTCGGTGGCGCGCGCACCGCAGCCGGTCGTGCTGGCGGGTCCGCTGGGGCCGCACCCGCTGCTC
>DATCYH010000009.1:0-3210 GCA_036570405.1 Nocardioides sp. | reverse complement strand
CGCGGTAGTTGGAGTACCAGCCGCTGGTGTCGCTGTGACGGACGGTCAGGTCGATGCCTCGGTCGCGGGCCTCTGCTTCGAGCATGCCGACTCGGGCGAGTTCGGGGATGGTGAACACGGCCGTGGGGATGCCGGTGTAGTTGGGGGCGGTCGTGGTGCCGTTGAGCATGTTGGAGGCGGCGACCTTGGCCTCGATGACCGCTACCGGAGTCAGCGGCATCCCCGCGGTGTCCGCGGAGTCCCCGGCGGCCCACACGGCGGGGTTTGTGGTGCTCTGGAGGTGGTCCGAGACGCTCAGGCCACGCTCGCCCCATTCCACCCCCGCGGCGTCGAGGGCAAGGCCGCTCAGGTCCGCGACACGACCTGCGCCGTGGACGACGAGGTCGGTCTTGATGCTCTCGCGGACTCCGGCCCGGTCCAGGGTGACGATGTATCCCTGGCCGTTCGGCTCGACAGCCGCGATTTCGGTGGAGCGTCGCAGTTCGACGCCGATCTCGGCGCCGCGGGCGACCAGCAGTTCGACGAGGTCGGGGTCGAATCCCTTCAAGGGTCGTTCGCCGCGGTCCACGATGACCGGTGACGCGCCGGCGCGGGCGGCGATGTGGGCGAACTCGAAGGAGATGAAGCCGCCTCCCACGAACAGGATCCGTGACGGCAGGTCATCGAGGTCGAGGAAGCCGGTGCTGTCGATCAGGTGCTCGTGGCCCGGGAAGTCCAAGGGACGGGGCTTGGCGCCGGTGGCGATCAGGAAGCGATCGGAGTCGTAGCGGGCGCCATAGACGTCGATCTGCCGCTCGGAGGTGAAGCGCGCCGGGCCGTGGAGTGTCTCGACGCCGTTGCGGCTCAGGCCGCCCTCCATGTTCTCCGGCACCGGGTCGGTGAAGCCGTGCTTGTGTCTCATCAGGTCGCCCCAATTGATAGACAGGCCGGCAGCGTCGATGCCCTTGCCCTCCATCAAGCGGGCGCTGTCGATGATCTCCGCGCCGCGGCGAAGGATCTTCTTCGGGTCGCACCCCCGCAGGGCGCACGTGCCGCCGTAGGGCAGCGGGTCGACGATCGCGACGCGCCACCCCTGGCTGGCGCACTTGTTGGCAGACGCCACACCGGCCATCCCGGCGCCCAGGACGATCAGGTCATAGCTTTCGCTCATCGGCGGTTCTCCTTCAACGGGTTATTGGCTGTCTCGTTGACCTCTGAGGCGGAACATCCCCGGCACCGCACCCGCGTACCCCTCCGAGGACGACGAGCACGACGCCGACCCCGATCAGGGCTCAGCTCTGGAGGGACATGCCGGCCACCGCCCCGAGCACCCCCAGCGACAGCAGCACCGGCAGTCCGCAACAGATGCCGACCGCACCGACGACGGCAGCCACTGGTCCGCCAGCGCCCACCCGGTCACCCATGGGCGAGCGCCACACGGAGCTGGTCGAGTGTCGGTGCGCCTTCGTGGCCACCCGGGACCGGGTATCTCCGACAAGCCAGCCCCACGTGTGTGCCGGGCTCGGCGAACAGGTCGACGCCGTCGATCTGGATGCTGGGTGAGCCCAGAAACCCGACGCGTTCGGCGTCCTCCGGGGTCTCAACCAGCCGGCGGGTAACCGTCACGTTGCCGCGCTCGGCTGCGATCAGAGCCAGGCGCTCGTCCGCGACTTTCCAGCTCGGGCAGTCGTCGAAGTAGAGCAGTGTGATGTCCACCCCCCGACGCTAGACCTTGAACTACGGTACAAGGTCAAGCGGTAACGTGTGCCCATGCGCATCGGAGAGGTCGCCGAGGCCGTCGGGGTCCCGACCGCCACCATCCGCTTTTACGAGCGCAAGGGGCTGCTGCCGCAACCGCATCGAGGGCCCAACGGCTACCGCGAGTACGACGACTCGACACTCACCACGCTCACTTTCATTCGCAACGCTCAAGCTGCCAGCCTCACCCTGGTCGAAATCGCCACGATCCTCGACCTGCGCCGCGAAGGCGCCACTCCGTGCGGACACGTCCACGACCTCCTCGCCGCCAAGCTGCTCGACGTGCAGCGGCGGCAACGCGAGTTGGCCATCCTCGAAGCGGAGCTCTGCCAGTTGATCGGCCTCAGCCGTCGGCTCGACCCCGCCGACTGCTCCGACGAGGCGATCTGCCACATCATCGCCCAGCCGCTGGCCTCACGACCACGCACGGATCCCGCCGGACCGGAGGTAGGTTCACTGGCATGAGGCGCCGCATCATCATCATCCCGGTCACGCTCTACCTCACTGCGGCGCTGGGAAGTCGGGCCGCCGAAGCAGCGGGCTTTCAGCGGTGCCATTGCTCGGCGGCGTGCTGGTGCCACACGCCCCTGCTGAGCGCCTTCCGTTGGGTTCTGCCTATCGGCCACCGCTAGCGCACGACCGCTCGGATCGCACCACAAGCCGAACCGCCAATGGTGAACCCGCAGGCCGGCCCGATCGCCGCTCCTCAGGCGTCCCGGATAGCCCGCCCGGTCACCTTCTCGGTAACGGCTCCCCGTCCGGCGCACGGCATGCTTCCCATTACCGGCTTCTCCGAACCTGAGTGTCCGCACACGCTCAAGGACGTTGCGTATGTTCAGGTCCGTCGCAGAGCCGTCAAATTCACGCGAACTTTTAAAGAGCTCCGGTCATTCGGCCAGCGGTGTCGAACAATTTCAGCTCGGCGGGATGTAGTTGATGTTGCACAACGAAGGAGCGGTGCTTGATCCGCCACAGCCCTTGTCCGGTGCCGAGGGTAGGGAGTAGGGACTGTTCGGTGCCGGTGAGACCCAGGGTGGATGCGGTGCTGCCGAGCTGGTCGGATTCCTGGCGGTAGACCACCCGCGTCTCGGCGTTCGCCAGCAGCGAGGAAGCCAAGGCTCGCATCGCGGAGCCGGAGTCGCCGACATTTTCGAGGTCGGACAGTTTGTGGAACACCAGCATGTTCGCGATCCCGTAGTGCCGTGCGAGGCGCCAGTGGGCGTCCATGCGTCGCAGCAGTGCGGGGTGGGACATGAGCCGCCAGGCTTCGTCGTACACGACCCAGCGTTGTCCGCCGCTGGGGTCCAGGAGCGCGGATTCCATCCACGCCGACGCGCATGCCATCAGCACCGAGACCAGGGTTGCGTTCTCGGTGACGCGCGAGAGGTCAAGGGAGATCATCGGCAGCGTCGGATCGAACCGCACGGTCGAGGGGCCATCGAACAGCCCGGCGAGGTCGCCGGCGACCAGACG
>DATCYH010000008.1:0-12159 GCA_036570405.1 Nocardioides sp. | reverse complement strand
ACGATGCACGGCACGATCATGCTGCTGCTCTTCGCGACGCCACTGTTCTTCGGTTTCGCCAACGTGATCATGCCGATCCAGATCGGCTCGCCCGATGTGGCGTTCCCGCGTCTCAACATGTTCAGCTACTGGCTGTTCCTGTGGGGCGGACTGATCGCTGCGGCCGGCTTCCTCACCCCCTCGGGTGCGGCCTCCTTCGGGTGGTTCGCCTATGCGCCACTGTCGAACTCGCTGCGCTCGCCCGGGATCGGCGGTGACCTGTGGATCATGGGTCTGTGGATGGCCGGTATCGGCACCATCCTGGGTGCGGTCAACTTCATCACCACGATCATCTGCATGCGCGCACCGGGCATGACCATGTTCCGGATGCCGATCTTCGTCTGGAACGTGCTGATCACCAGCCTGCTGGTGCTGATGGCCTTCCCGATCCTCGGAGGCGCGCTGCTCTCGCTCGAGGCCGACCGGCTGGTGGGGGCACACATCTTCGATGCCGAACATGGCGGCGCCGTGCTGTGGCAACACCTGTTCTGGTTCTTCGGACACCCTGAGGTCTACATCATCGCGCTGCCGTTCTTCGGCATCGTCACCGAGATCCTTCCGGTGTTCAGCCGCAAGCCGATCTTCGGTTACGTCGGCCTGGTCGGTGCGACGCTCGGCATCGCGATCCTGTCGGTTGCGGTGTGGGCCCACCACATGTTCGTCACCGGCGAAGTCAACCTGGCCTTCTTCTCCGGCATGACGTTCTTGATCGCGGTGCCGACAGGAGTGAAGTTCTTCAACTGGATCGGGACGATGTGGGGCGGGTCCCTCTCGTTCGACACCCCGATGCTGTGGACGATCGGCTTCCTCACCACCTTCCTGTTCGGTGGCCTCACCGGTGTCATCCTGGCCTCGCCCCCGCTGGACTTCCATGTCTCCGACTCCTACTTCGTGGTGGCGCACTTCCACTACGTGGTCTTCGGAACCGTCGTGTTCGCGATGTTCGCCGGGTTCTACTTCTGGTGGCCCAAGATGACGGGCAAGATGCTCGACGAGCGCCTGGGCAAGCTGCACTTCTGGCTGCTCTTCGTCGGCTTCCACCTGACCTTCCTGGTCCAGCACTGGCTGGGTGTCGAGGGCATGCCGCGACGCTATGTCGACTACCTGCCCGACGACGGCTTCACCGTCCTCAACCAGGTCTCGACGGTGGGCGCCTTCCTGCTCGGCGCCTCGACGCTGCCCTTCCTCTACAACGTCTACATCACGTCCAAGAAACCGATGGTCGGCGTTGACGACCCGTGGGGCTGGGGTCGCTCGCTCGAGTGGGCCACCAGTTCGCCGCCGCCGCGACACAACTTCGTGTCGATCCCGCGGATCCGCTCGGAGTCGCCGGCCTTCGACCGGCACCACCCGGAGATCGCTGCCCTCGAGCTCGAGGACAACGAGGGGGAGCAGCAGAAGATCGCCGACGCTCCTGATGTGGACGGGCGCCAGGCCATGCTCAACGAGCGCACCGACTCGAACCCGGAGGAGAACGCCTGATGAAGGCTGAAACTCGAATCTTCGTCATCTGTTCGATCTTCTTCGTCCTGGTGGCGCCGGCCTACTGGTTCATCACCGATGCGACCAACGACAAGGGTCCGGACTGGACCGGCACCACCGCGCTGGTCATGGCCGCGCTGCTGGTCCTGATGATCTCGCTCTACCTCGGTTTCCACGCCTCGCAGATGGAGGACCGTCCCGAGGACCGTAAGGACGGCGAGATCGCTGAGGGTGCCGGCGAGTTGGGCTTCTTCCCGCCGTACTCCTGGTGGCCGTTGTGGTGCAGCCTGACCTTCGCGATGTGCACCTTCGCGATCGCCCTGGGCGCGTGGTGGCTGCTGATCATCGGTGGAACCCTCGGCCTGATGACCACCGCAGGCTGGATCTTCGAGTACTACCGCGGAGAGTTCGCGCACTGATCGAATGATGATCCCCGCCCGCGAGGTGACCACGTCACCACGCAGGCGGGGATCTGTCTTTCCCGGTGCAGGTAACCTGTTGGTGCAGAACTTGTTGTATACAGCCACGGGGAGTCCGAGAATGACCGCACGACCGTCCAGTTCCAGAGCGACGCGAGTCCTCGGCGGCGTGGTCGCCGTGAGCCTGCTGATGCTGGGGCTCGGTTCCTGCAGTGGCTCCTCCGACTCCGAGTCGGCTCCCGACAGGGTCACGGTCGAGGAGACCGAAGCAGTCGCTCCGGTAGAGGTCAGCAGCAACGTCTCGGGGGCACGGGCGGTCCCCGTCGACAAGCTCATCCGGGTGAAGGCCGCGGGCGGCACCTTGGCCAAGGTCGTGGTCCGGGGACCCGAGGGTCAGTCAGTGGCGGGCTCGTTGAGTGACGATGGGGCGACCTGGCGTGCCAGTGAGCGCCTCGAGCCGGGTACGACGTACACGATCCGCTCGGTCACGAAGAACTCTGACGGTGCCTCGGAGAAGCACTCCGCGACGTTCACCACCCAAGACCTCAGCCTGGATGAGCAGACCTATGCCGCGGTGGCTCCGCTGGACGGTGAGACCGTGGGTGTCGGGATGCCGGTCGTGGTCAGCTTCGACCTGCCGGTCCAGGACCGGGCTCGTTTCGAGAAGCACATGAAGGTGACCAGCGCGCCGGCCCAGAAGGGTTCGTGGCACTGGGTCAGCGACAACGAGGTGCACTACCGCCCCGCCGAATACTGGCAGGCCGGCACCGATGTCACGGTCGAGGTGGACATCAACGCACTGCCTGCCGGCAACGGGATCTATGGCCAGGAATCGCGCAAGATCTCCTTCCACGTGGGGGACTCGGTGATCAGCAAGGTCAACGCGCAGACCCACCAGATGAAGACGTACGTGAACGGCAAGCTGGTCAAGACGATGCCGATCACCACCGGCAAGCCCGGCTTCACGACGCGCAGCGGAGTGAAGGTGATCATGCAGAAGTTCCGGTCCAAGCGGATGAACTCGGAGACGGTCGGCATCCCGGCCGGGTCTGCAGAGGCCTATGACCTCGACAACGTCGAATATGCGATGCGGGTGACCTCGAGTGGCGAGTTCCTCCATGCCGCCCCGTGGTCGGTCGGCTCGCAGGGCCGGGCCAACGTCTCGCACGGCTGCACCGGCCTGAGCACGGCCAACGCGAAGTGGATCTACGACCTGTCCAAGCGTGGTGACGTCGTCGAATACACCGGCACCGATCGACCGATGACCCTGCACAACGGCTATGGGGACTGGAACGCGTCGTTCGCGGACTACGCCGAAGCCTCCGCCCTCTGACGCCGACCCGTCGTCAGTTCACATCCTGATCCTCGCTGACCCGTCGTGAATGTGCACCCTGCAACGCTGATTCCACGCTCCCGTCCACAGGGCACATCGGTTGTCGCGCAGGAACGTCGCGGTCCGCGCACCATGTGGGCATGAACGCTGACGCTGCACACTGCCGCCTGCGGGTGGCACACCCGCTCGATCGCCCGTTCACCCACGCGGAAGCGATCCGTTGGGGACTGACTCCGCGCGAACTGTCTCATCTGGTCCGACGAGGTGAGTTGATCCAGCCGTTTCGTGGGGTCTACCACGCCGATCGTGTCGAGGACGACCTCGCGCTGAGGATCGGTTGCCTGTTGCTGGTCATGCCTGCCGACGCCGTGATCACGGACCGTACGGCCGCATGGCTGCACGGCGCCACGATGGTGCTCGCACCCGGTGCACATCTCGACGTTCCGCGCGTGTCGCTCTACCGACAGCCGGGCTACCGGTTGCGGAACAAGCTGGTGAAGAGTGGCGAGCGTACTTTCGCCTCCCACGATCTGATGAGTGTGGGTGGCATCCGGGTGACCACACCGTTGCGTACAGCCTGTGATCTCGGGCGACTGCTGCATCGCGACCAAGCGTTCGCGGCGATGGATGCACTCATGCGCGTGGGTGGCTTCAGCAACCTTCGTCTGCAGATCGAGCTCGAGCGGTTCAAGGGGGCGCGCGGGGTTCGGCAGGCACGCTCGTTGGCGCCTCTGGCGGACCCGAGGGCGGAGTCACAACCGGAGAGCATCCTGCGGCTGAGATGGTTGGACCTGACGTCGTTGCCGCGGCCAGTGCCGCAACTCGAGGTCGTACGCCGTGGGGGCAGGGGTAGCTTCTGGCTCGACCTGGCCGAACCCGATCTGCGGTATGCCGCGGAATATGACGGCGTTCAGTGGCACGAGGACGAGAGGCAGAAGCAGAAGGACCGAGCACGACGCCGAGAGATCTG
The DNA here is from genome assembly GCA_036570405.1 of Nocardioides sp. Taxonomy (GTDB): domain Bacteria; phylum Actinomycetota; class Actinomycetes; order Propionibacteriales; family Nocardioidaceae; genus Nocardioides. The sequence goes on along the minus strand of DATCYH010000008.1, from coordinate 7,916 downwards.
CGACGAGCATGGCTTCATCATCGATGTTCTTGACGCCAGTGACCTGTTCGGGCCGCACGCGAATCCTTGGGGGATCTTGCAGGACGGGATCGCGCGGGCCGAGCGTCGCCGCCGCTGACCCGGCGCTCTTTCACACCCTCAGTCCGCCGTACGTCAATTGGTGACGGGTCAGCGAGGTACAGAGTGCGAATTGGCGACGGGTCAGCGAGGGGAGGAATGTGAATTCACGACGGGTCGGCGAGGAGCGCGCGAACCCGGGGGATCACCTCAGTGCCATAGAGCCCGATCGAGTCCATCAGCTGCGCGTGCGGCATGGTCCCGTTGCTGTACTTCAGGTCGAAGCGGGACAGGGAGAGCTTCCGCACCGTGTCGGCGATCTTTTGAGCGACCGTCTCCGGGGACCCCACGAAAACCGCGCCGTGATCGGCCTCGCCCTCGAACTGCTCACGGGTGACCGGCGGCCAGCCACGCTCCCGGCCGATGCGATCCCGGTTGGCCTTGAAGTGGGGGAAGAGTTGCTCACGGGCCTCGGCATCGCTGGCAGCGACGTGGCCGGGGGAGTGCGCGCCGACCGGGAGCTCTGGAGCGCCGAACTCGCCCAGGGCGCGTCGATAGAGGTCGGCGTACGGCACGAAGCGGGCGGGCTCGCCGCCGATGATGGCGAGCATCATCGGGATGCGGTGACGTGCGGCGCGGACGACGGAGTCGGGGGACCCGCCCACGCCCACCCAGGCCGACAGCGAGCCGGACTCGGTCTTGGGATAGATGTGGGTCGGGTCCAGCGGGAGACGCGTGGTGCCCTGCCAGGTGACCGCGCCCTCGGAGCGCAGCGCGGCGAAGAGTTCGAGCTTCTCCTCGAAGAGGACCTCGTAGTCAGCGAGATCGAAGCCAAAGAGCGGAAAGGACTCGGTGAAGGAGCCGCGGCCCAAGGTGACCTCGGCGCGACCTTGGGAGAGTGCGTCCAAGGTGGCGAAGCGCTCATAGACGCGAACCGGGTCATCGGAGCTGAGCACCGTCACCGCGGTGCCCAGGATGATCCGCTCCGTGCGCGAGGCGGCCGCGGCCAGAACGATGTCAGGTGCGGAGACGGCGAAGTCATCACGGTGGTGCTCGCCGATCCCGAACGCGTCCACGCCGACCTCGTCTGCCAGCACGGCCTCGGCAAGGACGTTGCGCAGGACTTGAGCGTGGGGGAGTCGTTCGCCCTGGAGGTCGACCGTGACGTCGCCGAAGGTGTCGAGTCCGAGTTTCACTGTGCCCATCGTCGGAGCCCTTTCGCTGAGTGGTTGATCGCTCAACCAATTTGAGGCGAGCGTCATTCCCGAGAACGGCGAAGGCCCCGGTGGTCCCGATTCTCATCGGGACCACCGGGGCCTTCAGTTGCGTTGATCAGTGATCGCCGCGCAGGTTCTCACCCTCGACTTCGTGGCGGCCGTCGAACTGGTGACCGTCGGCCGAGTGGTCCAGGCCAGCTGCGTGCTCGTGGTCGAGATCGTGAGCGAGGTGGTGACGACCCTCCTCGATCTCTTCCGTGGTCGGCTTCTGGACGTTGTCGGCGTAGAACGCCGTCGCGAGACGACCCTTGACTCCGTCGAGCTTGCCCTTGCCGCCAGCCACACCGTTGGCGTCCTCGCCGTCACCTGCGGTGAAGACCTGATCCCGGTCACGCGCGGTCATGGTGTAGGCCCGCTCCTCGTTGAGGGGCAGGTGACGCTCGCTGTAACCACCCTCTGCCGAGCGCATGATGATGCCCGACTCGTAACCGTGGGTGAGCATCTCGTTGTCGTGACGCTGGAGCGAGATGCACCAACGGCGAACGAAGATGTAGACCAGCGGCGGGATGATGAAGATGGCTGCCCGCATGAAGTACGTGATGTGGTTCAGGTTCAGGTGGAACAGGACCGCAAGCACGTCATTTCCGCCGGCTGCCCAGAGAAGGCCGTAGAGCGTCATCATCGCGACCAGGAAGGCCGTGCGTGCGGGTGCGTTGCGCGGACGCTGGAGCAGGTGGTGCTCGCGCTTGTCCCCGGTCACCCACGCCTCGAGGAAGGGCCAGGCCAGCACCATCGCCAGCAGGACGATCGGCATGACCTCGCCGGGAATGAAGATGTTCCAGGAGATCGTGTGACCCCACAGGTGGGTCTCCCAGCCGGGCATGATGCGCAGCATGCCTTCGGCGATGCCCATGTACCAGTCAGGCTGCGAGCCGGCGGTCACCTTCGACGGGTCATAGGGGCCGTACTTCCACACCGGGTTGATGGTCAGCAGACCACCCATCAGCGCGCTGGCACCGAAGACGATGAAGAAGAAGCCGCCAGCCTTGGCCATGTAGACCGGGAGCATCGGGAAACCGACGACGTTCTCCTCGGTACGTCCGGGGCCAGGCCACTGCGTGTGCTTGTGGTAGACGAGCAGCAGCATGTGGGCCGCGATCAGCGCCAGGATCAAGCCGGGGATGAGCAGGATGTGCGCCATGTAGAGGCGGGGCACGATCACGTCACCGGGGAACTCGCCACCGAACATGAAGAACGACATGTAGGAGCCGAGAACAGGTGTTGCCTTGACCATCCCGTCGGCGATCCGCAGACCGGTGCCGGAGAGCAGGTCATCGGGCAGTGAATAACCCGCGAAGCCTTCGACGATGCCGAGCAGGATCAGCAGGCCACCGATGATCCAGTTGATCTCGCGAGGCTTGCGGAAGGCACCGGTCAGGAAGACACGCGCCATGTGCACGAGCATCGAGGCGATGAAGAGCATGGCGGCCCAGTGGTGCATCTGGCGGACCATCAGGCCACCGCGGACGTCGAAGGAGATGTCCAGGGTGGAGGCGAAGGCCTCCGACATGTGCATGCCACGCAGTTGGTCGTAGGAGCCCATGTACTGGACCTCGGCCATCGACGGCTTGAACCAGAAGGTCAGGAAGACGCCGGTGATGAGGAGTACGACAAAGCTCCAGAGCGCGATCTCACCCAGCATGAAGGACCAGTGGTCGGGGAAGATCTTGCGCAGGTTCTTCTTGGCCGCCGTGGCCAGGCCGAGTCGTTCGTCAGCCCAGCCGACAACCTTGCCACCCCTGCTGGCCTTCTTCGGCTGAGCCGCAGTCTTGCCATTGGTGGTGGCGACGGATTCGGTGCTCACTTCGAGTCACGCTCCCAGTAGCTCGGGCCGACAGGTTCAGTGAAGTCGCTCTGCGCGACGAGGTATCCGTCAACCACCTTCATCGGCAGCTGGGGAAGAGCGCGCGCTGCCGGACCGAACACGACCCGGCCGCTGTCGGCGAGGTCGAACGTCGACTGGTGGCACGGGCAGAGCAGGTGGTGCGTCTGCCGCTCGTTGAGCGCGATCGGGCAACCCACGTGGGTGCAGATCTTGGAGTAGGCCACGATGCCCTCGACGGCCCAGTTCTCGCGGCCCTTGCCGTGCTTGAGGTCTTTGGGCTCCATGCGGAGCAGGATCACCGAGGCCTTCGACTTGGCAACCTGGAGCTCGGCACCCTCGAGGTACTCCACGCCTTCGCGGTGGTCCTCCTCGTGGTGCAGCGGGACCAGGCCTTCGGGCTGGGCGTTGACCAGGTCACCGACCTCGAGGACAGAGGGACGGATCGGCGTACCGATCACATCGCGAACGATGCGCGTGCCCTCCTTCCACACGGTCTTCTCCAGCGTCTTGCCGGGCAGGGGACCGAGGTCGCGCAGGCTGACGATCAGGGGGAGACCGACGAAGCCGAGTGCACCGAGCAGGGTGTTGCGGACCAGGGGGCGCCGAGCGATGCCCGACTCCTCGAGTCCTGCCTGCAGGGCGGCGAGCGTCTCCTCGCGGTCCTCCGCGGAGGAAGCAGCGGGGTGGCGCAGCTCGGACATCTCGACGTCACTCATGAGCTTGCGTGCCCAGTGGATGACGCCGATGCCGATGAACATCAGGGCCAGGCCCAAGGTGACGCCGAGAGCGACGTTGGACGCGCCGAGTCCGATGAAGGTGTCGGTCGCCTTGCGGGTCCCGTCGTCCTCCAGCGTGCCGAGGTCGAGCGTGAAGTAGGCAACGCAGAAGAGCACTGCCATCAGCATCGAGGCCAGGAAGAATCCCGCCACTTGACGCTCCGCGCGGCGCTCGGCCTTCGGGTCGATGTCGGTCGGGCGGGGCACGTGTGCCGGCAGCCCTGGGTCACGGATCGGCTCTTCGGCCGCCACCGGGAGGTTGGGGTCGTTGTGCTCGCTCACGCCTTCTTTTCCTTCTTCTCGGAGCGCGTGGTGTGCGCGGCGATCCAGTAGGCGAATGCCACCAGGCCGCCGATGCCGCCGATCCACGCGAACATGCCCTCACTGACCGGACCGAGGCCACCCAGGCCGAAACCGCCGTAACCGGGGTTGTCCTCGAGAGAGTTCAGGTAGGCGATGATCGCGGCCTTGTCCTCGGGCGGGATGTTGCCGTCGGAGAAGTTGTCCATGTTGCCCGGGCCGACCTGCATGGCCTCGTAGATGTGCTTGTCGGAGGTGTTCTGCAAGCTGGGCGCGACCTGACCCCACGGCATGGCGCCACCGGAGCCCTCGAAGTTGTGGCAGGCGGAGCAGTTCGCGAGGAACAGCTGACCACCCTTGACGATCGCCTCTTGACGCTCGTCACCCTCGAGACCTAGCTCATAATCGCTCTTGGCCGGGATCCGCGGGCCGGGGCCGAGCGAGCCGACGTACTTCGACAGCGCGAGGATCTCCTCGTCGTTGTAGACCGGGTGCTTGGCCGGGCCTTGCTGGCCCGGGTTCTGCAGCGGCATGCGACCGGTGCCGACGAAGAAGTCGACAGCGGCCTCGCCGACGCCGACCAGCGACGGACCGTACTGGCCGTCGGCGCTGGTGATGCCTTCGCCGTTCTGACCGTGACAGAAGGAGCAGCCGACCAGGAAGAGCTCACGGCCTTCTTGGATGAGCTCCTCGTCGGACTTGCTGGTCCCCTCGGCCTGCGCCGGGGAGAACATGGCATAGAGGCTTCCGGTGAACAGCAGCCCGAGCAGCAGGACCATCAGGCCTGCGAGGGGTCCGCGACGCAGGCGGGAAAGCCGGCCAGCGGAGCGATTCAGGAGACGCACGAAATCAGTCCTAGATCTCTCGGTGCTACTTGATCAGATAAATGGTGGCGAACAGACCGATCCACACCACGTCGACGAAGTGCCAGTAGTAGGACACGACGATGGCGCTGACGGCCTGTTCGTGGGTGAACTTCTTGGCCAGATAGGTGCGGCCGAGCACAAACAGGAAGGCGATCAGCCCTCCGGTCACGTGGATGCCGTGGAAGCCGGTCGTCAGGTAGAACGCCGAGCCGTAGGCGTTGGCCGGGATGGTGAGCCCGTGGTGGATCAGCTCGGCGTACTCCAGGGCCTGGCCGCCGATGAAGACGGCTCCCATGATGTACGTGAGGATGAACCACTCGCGCAAGCCCCAGCCCTGGCCCCAGAACTTCCAGATCGGACCGGAGCGGCCCACCTGGCCACGCTCGGCGGCGAAGACACCGAGCTGGCAGGTCACGGAGGACAGCACCAGGATCGTGGTGTTCGCCGATGAGAACGGGATGTTGAGAAGTTCCGTCTGTGTCTCCCACAGATCCAGGCTCTGGGCCCGGATGGTGAAGTAGGCAGCAAACAGCGCAGCAAAGAACATCAGCTCACTAGAGAGCCAGATGATCGTGCCCACGCTGACCATGCTGGGTCGGTCATGATGCCCGTGTAGACGGGACGCCGGAATCGCAGTTGCAGTCGCCACGGGCCTCATTATGGCGGTAACTGAACCGGAGGGCACCCCGACCCCCTGAAGTTGGGCGTCATAAAGTTCACACTGTGCTGTTTTCCGCCTCAATCCCCGCCCTCGTGAGCGATCCCGACCTACCCCGGTTCACCTTCGCAAGGGTGTTCACCGAGTGGGGCCTGGACCCATTCCTGTTCATCGGAACGGTCTGGGTGACCGGTTTGTACCTGATCGGCGTCGCCGTCCTCCACAGGAGAGGCGACCGGTGGCCGATCGGACGGACCCTGGCGTTCGTCGGCGCAGGGATGGGCGGCTTCGTCTTCGCGACTTCGTCGGGGATCTCGGCGTACGACACCACGCTGCTGAGCGTGCACATGGTGCAGCACATGATTCTGTCGATGTGGGTGCCGCTCTTCCTCGCTCTCGGCGCGCCGGTGACGCTGGCCCTGCGAACCCTGCCCGGAAGCACCAAGGCCGGTCCGCGCCGCTGGTTGCTCGCGGTGCTGCACTCGCGCGTGGTGAAGGTGCTCTCGTTCCCGGTGCTCGCCTTTGCGCTCTATGTGCTCTCGCCGTGGGCGCTCTACTTCACCGGTTGGTACGACGCCTCGCTCGACTCGGTCTTCGTGCACGAGATGATGCACATCCACCTGGTGCTGGTCGGATCGCTCTTCTTCTGGCCGCTAATGGGGATCGACCCGATTCCAGGGCGGGTCGGTTATCCCTTCCGACTGCTCCTGGTCTTCCTGACCCTGCCCTTCCACGCCTTCCTGGGCGTGACGATCATGAGCCAGGACAACCTGATCGGTGAGAAGCATTATCGGCTGTTGCGCGAGGGGCCGATGGGGGACTGGCTTCCCTCGATCGCTTCGGAGCAGAACCTCGCCGGGGGGATCCTGTGGGCCTCGGGTGAACTGGTCGGCGTGGTGTTCTTCGCGACCTTGTTCGTGCAGTGGGTCCGCTCCTCCATCAAGGAGGCGAAGCAGGTGGACCGGCGCCTGGACCGTGAGGAGTCGCGAGCCGCCGCGACGCGACGCCCGGCGGACGGCTAGCATCGAGCCCGTGACCAACACCACTCCGCTCCAGATCCTGGTCTACAGCGACGACGTGGACACCCGTCAGCAGGTGATCCTCGCGCTGGGCCGTCGCCCGCACCCGGAGTTGCCAGAGTTCGAGTACGTCGAGGTGGCCACCGAACCCGTCGTTCTCCAGCACATGGACGCGGGCGGGATCTCGTTGGCGATCCTCGACGGAGAAGCTGTCCCCGCAGGCGGCATGGGCATCGCCAAGCAGCTCAAGGACGAGATCTATCAGTGCCCGCCGGTGCTGGTGCTGACCGGGCGCCCGCAGGACGCGTGGCTGGCCACGTGGTCGCGTGCCGAGGCCGCGGTCTCCCACCCGATCGACCCGATCGAGCTCTCCACGTCCGTGGTGAATCTGTTGCGCTCCAAGGTGCCCTCGGCATGACGACGCAGACCTGGCCCGACGTCCTCACCACGGTCGTCGGCCGCTCAGACCTGTCGGTCGAGCAGACTCGTTGGGCGATGGGTCAGATCCTCGCCGGCGAGGCGACCCCGGCTCAGGTGGCCGGCTTCGCCGTCGCGCTGCGCTCCAAGGGCGAGACGGTCGACGAGGTCGTAGGCCTGGTCGAGGCGATGTTCGAGAAGGCAGCGCCTCTGTCCATCCCGGGTCGCAGTCTCGACATCGTCGGCACCGGTGGCGACCGGTCCTTCTCGGTGAACATCTCCTCGATGTCCGCGATCGTTGCCGCAGGTGCCGGCGCGCAGGTCGTGAAGCACGGGGGACGTTCGGCTTCATCCAAATCCGGTTCCGCGGACGTGCTCGAGGCGCTCGGCGTACGTCTGGACCTCGACCCTGCCGGGGTGTCGCGGGTGCTGGCTGCCGCCGGCATCACCTTCTGCTTTGCGCCGACGTTCCACTCGGCTCTGCGCCATGCGGCCGTGCCGCGCAAGGAACTCGGGATCGCGACGTTCTTCAATCTGCTCGGACCGTTGGCCAATCCTGCCCGTCCGGCTGCGCAGGCCATCGGCTGCGCGGACCAACGTCTCGCTCCGGTCCTGGCCGGGGTGTTCGCGAAGCGAGGGGTCGATGCCCTGGTCTTCCGCGGCGATGACGGGCTCGATGAACTCACCACCACGACCACCTCCACCCTCTGGGCGGTGCACG
>DATCYH010000007.1:0-5903 GCA_036570405.1 Nocardioides sp. | reverse complement strand
ACCGGCCGTTGAGGCGATAGCCGCCCTCGACCGCGGTCAGCTTGCCGATCGGCGCATAGGAGGAGGCGATCAGTGCATCGGTGTCGTCGCCCCAGACCTCGTCCTGGGCAGCCTTGGGGAGGAGGCCCACCTGCCACGGGTGGACGCCCATCACCGAGGCCACCCATCCGGTGGAGCCGCAGGCACCGGCGATCGCCCGGACGGACTCGTAGAACTCGATCGGGTTGCGCTCGAGCCCACCGCACCGTTTGGGCTGCAGGAGCCTGAAGAAACCGGCCTCGGTGAGCTCGGCGATGGTCTCGGCGGGAACGCGTCGAGCATCTTCCGTCTCCACCGCGCGCGAGGCGATGATGGGCAGGAGGTCACGGACGTTGTCGAGCACCTGATCGTTCACCCGGGTCACGATGCAGTTCGTAGCCACACAGCAGTGGGCGGTCTTCCGATGAGTGGGACTGCCGAGCCTGCGGTGAAGGGATGCCATTGACACTCGAATGAGAGATGGTCGTAGGGCACCCCCAGCCCGAACTTGGACGGAGACATGGCATGACTGCAGTCGAGGACGAAGTCCGTCGCATCGAAGCCGACGCGGCACCCACGCGATTCGCACGCGGATGGCACTGCTTGGGCCTGGCCAAGGACTTCCAGGACGGAAAGCCGCACCAGGTGAATGCCTTCGGCGAGAAGCTCGTCGTCTTCTGCGGTGAGGACGGCAAGGTCAACGTGCTCGACGGCTATTGCCGGCACATGGGCGGCGACCTCTCCCAGGGAACGGTCAAGGGCAACGAGATCGCCTGCCCGTTCCACGACTGGCGCTGGGGTGGCGACGGCAAGTGCAAGGCGATCCCCTATGCCCGCCGCGTCCCGCTGCGTGCCCGCACCGCGTCCTGGCCGACGATGGTCCAGGACGGCATGCTCTTCGTCTGGAACGACCCCCAGGGCAACCCGCCGCCGGCCGACGTGACGATCCCCAAGATTGAGGGCGCGGAGGACGAGGGCTGGACCGACTGGCAGTGGTATTCAGTCAAGATCGAAGGTGCCAACTGCCGCGAGATCGTCGACAACGTCGTGGACATGGCGCACTTCTTCTATGTGCACTACTCCTTCCCGACCTTCTTCAAGAACATCTTCGAGGGCACCACCGCCACCCAGTTCATGAACGGTGAGGGCCGCGAGGACGTGATGCGTCCGCAGACCGCTGGCAGCTCCGCGCCGAAGGCGACCGGCAACTCCTCGGTCGCGGCCTATCACGGACCGTCCTTCATGATCGACGACCTCGTCTACCACTACGAGGACTATGACGTGAAGAGCGTCCTGATCAACTGCCACTACCCGATCGACTCGAACTCCTTCGTGCTGCAGTACGGCATCATCGTCGAGAAGTTGCCCGGCATGGATGACGAGGCCGCCGATGCGATGGCCCGCAAGATGGGTGACTTCATCAAGATCGGCTTCGAGCAGGACGTCACGATCTGGAAGAACAAGGCCCGGATCGACAACCCGCTGCTCTGCGAGGAGGACGGGCCGGTCTACCAGCTGCGCCGCTGGTACGAGCAGTTCTATGTCGACGTCGAGGACGTCACCCCCGAGATGACCGACCGCTTCGAGTTCGAGATCGACACCAGCCGCCCCAACGAGGCCTGGAAGGCGGAGGTCGCACAGAACGTCGAGGCCCGCAAGCAGGCAGCCGCAGAGCAGGGCCAGACGGTCTGATGGCTGTCCGTCCCGACAACCGTCTCGATGACGGTCCGATGCAGCCGGTCGAGTGCTCGGCCTGCGGGGCCTGCGTCCTGGTCCGCAAGAGCAGCTGGGAGCAGACCTCCCTGCAGTGGTCGGCGCAGGCCATCGAGGCCTGCGTCGAACGCCGGGCCGCCTCTCCGCGCACAGGCCCCAACGGCGCCGCCTTCTCCGGCTGCGCCTCATTGCGCGACTCAGTCACCGAGGCCGTCAACCGCGGTGAGGTCACGGTGCAGATCGAGGACCCCCTCAAGACGAACCCCGAGGCGATGGCCGGTGACTCCGGCCACGGTCACGGGCATGGACAGGAGCACGCACACGCATGAGCAACAACATCACCGTCGAGAAGTACGGCCCCTGGGCGGTCATTGCCGGCGGCTCCGAGGGTGTCGGTGCGGCCTTCGCGGACCAGCTGGCCGCAGCCGGCCTCAACCTCGTCCTGCTGGCCCGCAAGCCGGGCCCGCTCGAGGAGACCGCCGAAGCTGTACGACGTACCCACGGCGTCGAGGTCCGCACCCTGTCGGTGGATCTGACCGAGCCCGGCGCAACCAAGCAGATCGCCGAGCTCACCGAGGATGTCGAGGTCGGCCTGCTCGTCTTCAATGCCGGCGCCAACACCTATGGCCACGAGTTCGTCACCGGTGACCTTGACCGGTTCGGCAAGGTGATCGAGCTGAACATCAACGCACAGCTCGCACTCGTGCAGCTCTTCGGCGCCCCGATGAAGGAACGTCGCCGCGGCGGACTCCTGCTGGTGGGCTCGCTGGCCGGCTTCCTGGGATCGGCGCAGATCAGCATCTATGCCGCGGTCAAGGCGTTCTGCCGGATCTTCGCCGAGGGCCTGTGGGTGGAGATGCGTGAACACGACGTGGATGTGCTCGAGTTCGTCCTCGGCGTCACCCGGACCCCTGCGATGGCGCGCGCCGGCTTGAACATGGACATGCCCGGCCTGCACGTCTCCGAGCCCGAGGACGTGGCTCGCCAGGCATTGGCCGCGCTGGGCAACGGCCCGGTGCAGGTCGCCGAGGGCAACGAGAAGGGCGTCGAGATCCGCTCCGGGGTCGACCGGACGAAGCTGGTGCTCGGCGCGCATGAGGCCTCGAAGAGGATGCTTCCGCCGAGCTCGAAGTAGTCCACACTGCACAAGGACCCCGCGGCCTCGGCCTCGGGGTCCTTGTGCGTGGGTGGTCCACCAACGAGTCTGCGGACGGGCCCACCGGCACGGCCGGCTGCCTCAGGCAAGCAGGTGCTTGACTGCCCGGCTCGCAAAGACCATCGCGGTGCCGATCGGAGCGCCCGGCCCGGGGTAGTGCTTCCCGGTCATCGACGCCGACGTGTTGCCCGCGGCGTACAGCCCCTCGATGGCTGAGCCGTCCTCGCGCAGCACCCGCGCGTCGACGTCGGTGACGAGTCCGCCCTTGGTGCCGAGGTCGGAGAGCAGTAGCCGCGCGGCATAGAACGGACCCTGCGCCACGGGCACCAGGACGGGGGATGCGAAGTACGTCGCGAACTCGTCCTTGCCGCGGTCGAAGTCCTCGTCGTCGCCGGCCTCGGCGAACCCGTTGAACCGTTCGACGGTGCTCACCAGGGCGTCGCCGGGGACGCCGATCTCGTCGGCCAGGGCCACTAGGGAGTCCGCGCGGGTCCAGGTCCCGGCCGCGAGGTGGTCCTCGGGGTTGCCCTCGGGGATCGCGATCGCGGGGATGTGGCCCATCGAGGTGTTGTCGAAGATCACGTACGAGGGGATGCGTGCGGGGTCGGCGGCCATCTGTCGCCCCATCTGGTCATAGGGCAGCGACTCGTTGGCATAGCGCGTGCCGTTCTGGTCCACGATGAGCCCGCCGCGGAAGCCCAGCGTGAACGCGGCCGAGCCGTCCGGGTGTGCGATACCAGGGGTGAACCAGGCCTGGTCCATCAAGTCGGTGGCAGCGCCCAACGCGACCGCAGCCGCGATCGGCTCACCGGTGTTGCTGCCCTCGGGGGCCATCGTCCACGCCGCATTGCCGGGGACACCGTGCCGGGCGCGCTCCTCGTGGTTGCGCTCGAAGCCTCCAGCGGCGAGGAGTACGCCGTCGCGCGCCGCGAGGCGGACCCGCGCGCCGTTGGTGCCGTTCCCGGCCACGCCGACGACGCGACCGTCCTCGGTGATCAGTTCGTCCACGGCCACACCGGTATGCACGGTGCCGTTGCCCGTGGCATCGAGGGCCAGCAGGAAGCGGCCGATGTAGGCACGACCGGCAGCCAGCGGCTGGCCGAGGTGGTGCGACTTGCCGACGCGCTCGCGGTCGACCGGTGGGCGGACCAGGTCGAGGCGCTCGCCGATCTGCTCCAGAGGCAGCGGCGTGGGCACGAACGAGCGCCCGCCGGGCACGCGGCCGGGCCGCTCGAAATAGTCCGGGAAGGCTTGGAACTGGAACTCCAGCAGAGGGTCTTCCTCCAGCTTTGTCACCAACTCCGGTGACTCGGCGAGGAACGCCTCGAGTTTGACCTGGTCCGGCTCGTCGAGGAGTGCATTGAGATAGGTGCGCGCGGATTCGGTCGAGTCGACCAGGCCGGCCCGCTCCTGCACGACGGTTCCCGGGAGCCAGGCAGCCGCGCCGCTGTAGGCCGTGGTACCTCCGAGACGATCGGTCTTCTCGACCACAGCGACCTTCTTGCCGGCCTTCGCGGCCAGGTAGGCACCGGTCATCGCGCCGGCTCCGGAACCGACCACCACCACGTCGTACTCTGCATCCCAGGTCATCTGACACCTCTTGGGTCATTGGCACCCGCGCCGATCGCGTGGCCGGGTCACAGCCCACCGCAGCAGGCCGCGCCGGACCAGCCCGGTCTCGCTGAGCGGTAGGCTGCCGCGCATCGGAGCCCACCCTCGGGCGAGCATTGACCAACCGATCGAGGGGGAGAAGTGCCAAGAATCGCCGAGGTCCGGCTGCCGGCCCAGCCGAACTCACCGCAGCAGCAGGAGCGGGTGAACCGGATTCTCCGTGCTGCCGCGCGACAGGGGGCCGCCAACGGGCTCGAGCGCGTTCAGATGCAGGAGATCGCCAAGGAGTCCGGCGTCGCGATCGCCACCCTCTATCGCTACTTCCCCTCGAAGATGCACCTGTTCACCGGCGTGATGCGGATGCAGATCGGCCGGATCGGTGCCGAGGTCTCGCAGCCCGCCGACGGCACGGATCCCGTCGACGCGGTGACCGCCCTGATGCTGGCCTCGACCAAGCGGATGCTCGACTCCCCGAAACTGGCCCACGCGATGATGACCTCCAACAACGCTGCCTTCCATGCCACGGAGGCCGGCGCGCATGAGACCCACCTGGCCTTCAAGGGGCTGATCCTGCGGGCTGCAGGAATCGCGGAGCCGACCCCGCGCGACGAGCAACTGGTCCGGCTGATCGAGCAGTCGTGGTTCGGTGCACTCAACTCCGCACTGAACGGTCGCACCACCCGGGAGGAGAGCGAGGACGACATCCGGCTCTCATGTCGGCTGCTGCTTCCCGCCTGGTCTGAGCGTTGACGAACCCCTGCCAGTGAACCGTGCTCGAGACCACTGACCGGGAGCGCTGTGGGCGAGCCCGGAAGCCGGGTGCCACCATGCGAAGCATGAACAGGTTCAGTGGGACGAACGTGCTCGTGACAGGTGCGGCCTCGGGCATCGGGGCCGCGACTGTACGCCGTCTCGTGAGCGAGGGAGCCGCAGTCTTCGCGGTGGACCGCGACGAGGAAGGGCTCTCCGAGACCGTCGCGTCCGCACTCGGGTCGGGACGTGTCGAGACCGCGGTCGTCGACGTCACCGACGAGGCCGGGGTCGCACGCGTGGTGAACGATGCCGTGACGCGGCTGGGCGGGATCGAGGTGTTGATCAACATCGCCGGGATCCAGCGGACCACGCCGATCGAGACGCTCACTGTCGCCGACATGCGTGAGCTCTTCGAGGTCAACATGATCGGCACGATGGTCTTCTGTCGCGAGGCACTGCGACACCTGCCCGAGCAGGTCGGGGTGATCGTGAACATCGCCTCCACGGCGGCCGACCACGGCAATCCCTACATGTCGGCCTATGCGGCCTCGAAGGGGGCAGTGCTCGCCTTCTCCAAGACGCTGGCCGCTGAGCTGGTCGTCCGCGGCATCCGGGTCGTCCCCGTCTCGCCGGGCACGACGGTCACCCCCCT
>DATCYH010000006.1:0-9099 GCA_036570405.1 Nocardioides sp. | reverse complement strand
CCGCCCCCGGCGCTCTCGACGGGTTCGACCGCATCGTCGTAGGCGTCGACGGGTCCGATGGCAGCACCCAAGCCGTGCGCTGGTGCGCCGAGGTGGCGCGCGCGACCGGCGCCGAGGTCGTCGCCGTGTACGCGTTCGAGCCGATGGTGGAGTGGGTGTTGGAGTCCCATCCGCGCAGCTGGTACCAGGCCGCGAAGCGCGAGCTAGAAGGCCCCTGGACCGCTCCCCTCCACGACGCGGGCATCCCCGTGAGGACCCGGATCATCGAGAACATCCATCCCGTCCGGGCGCTGGCCGATGCCGTCGAGGAAGAGGACGCTGGCCTCGCCGTTGTGGGCACACGGGGCATCGGCGGCTTCCTCGGCCTGCGGCTCGGCCGCGTCCCCGTCCAGCTGGTCCACCAGACCCAGATCCCCGTCGTCCTGGTCCCGCCACCCACCCTCGCCTCCGATGTCGCCGACGATGCGAGCTGATGTGCCCCGGCACCTGAGGCTCGGGTTCGCTGGGCCAACAGGCGATCGTCGTTAGGCTCCTTCGACATGTCCGACTACGTCATCCCAGACCCCGAACCCAAAGAGATCGATGAGCGGCTCGCGATCGAGCTGCGGCACCTGGCGGACAACGCCGTGCTCAAGGGCCGGCCAAGCGGAGATGAGCGGTGCGACAACTGCCTCTACTACCTCGAGAACACCGCCGACCTCTCCTACTGCTGGCACCCCAAGCTACGGATCCTCGTCGGCGCCGACTGGTGGTGCCAGTGGTGGGATCGGATCCCCGAGGAGTCGTGAAGGTATCGGCCGCGTAGGCGGCAGATGACGCGATGACGACCCAGCGAAGGTAGGCGCGTCCTGAGCGTCAGGCCGATGGGCAATCGGTTCTACTACTCGCTGGCAAAGCAGGCCGAGCTCGAGATCGACGCACCGAGCTCCGGTCTCACGGGGGAGGACCGCTGGCCGGCCATCCGATCGCTCGGCAGGTCGACGCTCGGCGAATGGTCTCTCGGCCGCTCGCACCGGTCACCCAGCGAACGGCAGGCCAGTCGATCCGGGATCCGCCGCATCTCCTGATCCCGCGAGGGATGTGTCGTCGAGTCGACGAGTGGACTGGTGGCCGAGGGACGTCGACGCTGACGAGCCCTCCACGCCGGAACCCCCACTCCCGTCGACGTCGCGTTGTAACGCATCTCGTGACCGGCGCCAATGGCAGTGCAAGCAGACACCCAGTGGCAGGACGGGACGAGGGAACCATGCAAGCTCGAAGAGTCCAACAGGGCTGTCGGCGGGTGCGTTGGGTGGCGGCAGCGGGGGCCATCGCCCTAGCCGGATGCGGCGCCGGCGGGCAGGACGCTCCCATCACGGTCGGAGCGTCCTCCGCGCTCGACGAGGTCACCCTCGTTGGTAGCGACACCGGATTGATCTCAGGAGGGCAGCAGACGGCATTGCGCAGCCCGGGACGTGCGCTCTTCGGAGAGACGAGCCCCCTGGCCGTCCCCGGACCCGATGACAGCATCTACTACAACGCCTGGACGCTGAACCGAACTGACGAAGACCAGACCTTCGCCGACGGCGACGTGATCGGCCGGCCCAGCATCCGCAAGTTCGATCGCGAGAGCGGCACAGATGAGCTCGTGGCCGACGGGTCGCACACCGTCGCTGTCCGAAGCGACGGCACCATCGCGTACGTGCGCGGCACGGACGATGTCGTGCGGGCCGCGCAGCCCTTCACCGGATCGGTGATCGTCAGCGGCGAGCACGGCGAGGAGGTGTGGGTCAAGGGCCCGGGCCAGTACCTCGTGGCTGCCTGGGCCGGGCCCAGCGTGATCTTCCAGGAGATCCTCGAAGGCGAAGGCAGCGACCTCCTCATCGCAAACGGGCCAGGCGAAGCGCGGACTCTTGCGACGGGCTCCGGCCTCGTCGCGCTCAACCCCTCAGGAACACATGCGGTGATCGCCGGCTTCTCCGACCTCGACGGCACTGTCGTAGCTGAGCTCGTCGAGGTCGCCACTGGAGAAGTGCTCGCAACCCTCCCAGCACAGGAGCATCGACTCACCAGGCTCGGCGTGGGGTTCTGGGATGGCGACCGGATCGTTGCCGGCGGCCAGGTAGAGGGAGCGGCCGCTTTGATCATGCTGAGCGTCGAAGTCGAACGTGGCCCCGGCCTGCGAGTCGAACGGGCCTGGACGATGCCCGACGACGTCGCGACCCTCAGCGAGGCACGCATCGTGAACGAAGCGGTGGTCGGTCTGGCAACACCGCCGAGCAGGTCGGATCGTGGGACACCGATCCACGCCCCTTACGAGCTGGTCACCTGCGCCATCGATGGGAGCTCCTGCACGAACGAGACCTTGGATGTGAGCACTGACCAGCAGGTGGGAGTGGTGCACAACCCGAGCCGGCCGACGGCACCCACCACGCAAGCCGAGCCCGATGTCGACGTGAACGCCGCGTGGGAGAGCTACATGGCCACTCGGGGCGGCCAGGTCCGCCTCGCGTCGGCTGGTGGCGACGGGCTGCGCGCACTGGCTCGAGACGACGCCGGCAACCGCGTCATCACGATCGCCGAGCTCCGCGACGCGCAGTGGCGGACCGTCGCCGACGTCGCCTTGCCCGCACCCGACTACCCGTTCAGCGAAGGAGCCACAATCGCGCTCGGAGATGCGAGCGCGGATGGCCGAGTCGACTTCCTCGTCCCGCTTGTTGCTGCGCAACCGGTGGGAGTCGTCATCTCGGACCACACCGGTCGTTGGGACGCCCTTCCGATCAGAGGCGCCGACGGGAAGATCGCGGAGCCCTACGCGGGCCTGAACCCCCGTTTCGAACGTGGGGCTCTCGTGAGCGACGAACGGCTCTGCGAGCCAAATTGCGCTGAGGGCGGGACTCGTACCGTCACGTGGCGCTTCGTTGACGGGGCGCTCACCCATTCCCAGTCGGGCTGACCGGGAACGTGATCTCGCTCCAGTCGAAGGCTCACGCCCGGCGACAGGAGACCTTCGGTCCAGTGGCCTCTTGCGTGGCAGTGCTCAACACGGTGGCGGAGCGCTGACATCGGGTCGGCCGACGTTGACGATGATCTTGCCCTCGGCAATGACCCCACCCCCGGTGATGGGTCGGTCCCCGATCCTGGCCTCGAGCGCGTCTCGGTAGGGGACCGGATCACGGGGAGAGCCACCTTCGAAGACCTGAACGGTGATCGTGAGCTCGTCCAAGTCGAGGGCATCGGCGAGGTCCTCGAGCGGTTCACCGAAGGTCCCGGTGCAAGCGAGCGGTTCGCCAGGGTCGTACGCATCGCTGAAGGAGTAGTAGCTCTCACCGGTGCGGGCGGGGCGCCCAAGGAACACTGTGAGGTTCCCGGTCCAGCGTCGAGGCACGGAGAACGTCATGAACGTGACGCCGTTCTCGTCGACGGTGGTGACCTCGTCGAAGTGCTTGCTCTGGTCGGTCGTGTAGCTCACGAAACGCCCGTAGTTCGAAGGCCCCACCGGCACCTCCTCGATGTCGATGTCGAGGCCGTGGTCTTCGATGGCGCTCTCGATCTCGTCGGCGCTGTTGGACGTGTCGTTCAACGTGACCGTGACCATGTCGCCATCGGCGGTGATGGTCACAGACGCGGCGGCCGGCCCCAACGTGGCCACGGCCATCACGCCGACTCCGGCTGCAGCGGCCGCTACGGCACCCACGACGGTGCGAGTCCGCCGCCACCATGGGCGTCGCGCTGGGATCAAGGAACGCCGGGCTGCAGCCAGCAGCTCGTCTCGCAGTGCCTGCTGGAAGTTGCCGGTCATAGGTTCACCTCGAGCGCTTCGGTGAGTGTGTGCATCGCCCGGCTGACCCGTACGCGTGCTGTACCGACGCTGCATCCACAGAGCGCGGCGACCTGCTCGTAGGGCAGGTCGAGTCCGACCCTCAACAAGACAGCGTCACGAGCCGGCGCGGAGAGCGTGTGAAGAGCGCTTTGTAGCGCGGTCCGCAGCTCGAAGCTGTCGACGAGATCATCGATGCGGGCCAGGTCATCGTCTGTGATCGGAGGCGTTGCTATCGACAGGTCACGCCGCGCCTTGGTGCGTACGACGCCTTGGCGGAGCCACTGCTTGAACAGGTTCCCAGCGATGCCGAAGATCCAGGCCCGGCCGGTGCCACGCTCGGAGTCGTACCGGCAGCGCTGCTGCCACGCCTGCGCGAAGGTCTCCGCGGTGAGATCCGCTGCAGCGTGCGGGCAGTACGTGCGCCTGTAGAAGTAGGCGAGCACCCGGGTGTAGTTCCGGTCGTAGAGCGCTCCGAAAGCCTCGGGGTCACGCGCGGCGATGACGAGGAGCCTTCCGTCCTCGTCATCACCGTCCGCAGGCTCGTAGTCGCCCATCACAACCTCATTGTGCGAGCCCCCCCCAGGACGTTACGGGCGCACCAGCCCCCGACGCCGGAGAGCTGGTCGGTGCAGCTGATGTCGTGGCGGCCTTCGCCCGACTGCTCTAGCCGTCGCCTGGCGCTTCGACCCCAAAACGCAGGGAACGCCCTGCAGGGAGGGCGTTCCGTGTACAGCGCGCTCGGAGGGACTCGAACCCCCAACCTTCTGATCCGTAGTCAGATGAGGATGCTGTCCATGCCGTCCACTGCGTCCGGCATGTATGTGTCACCGGGAGCGTACCGTCCAGGGTGTCCATCGGCTCCGTTGTTCCCGTACCGCGGAACTGCGGCGGGAACTGCAACGAGGCGCTGTGCGGGATAGCGAGGCGGCCGAGGGAGGGCGCCGCAGCAACGGTCCGGGTGGCGATCGCGTGGCTTGAGGATGGCCACCGCTCCACGCGGCGCCCGGCAGCGCGCCCCGACACCTTCAGCCGGTTGGGATCTACCGACGACAGTTCAGTAGCACGCACGGATGACCATGCCGGCACCCGCGGACACCATGAGCTTGGAGGTGACAGATCATGACCGCACCAACACTGACACCACCCCCAGCGACCACCGACCTGCCCGCACGGGTGTGCACCATCCGCAACCGTTCCCTCGCCCGAGCCGTGCTCGCCGCACTCGTCGGCATCGCCGTGATCGGCGGCGCCTGGCTCGCAGGGGCAATGCTCGCGGGTCCGTACGTTGGAGACTCGTTGCTCGTCGAGGGCTTCGTTGCGGGCACCGTGCTTCTTGCCGGCGTCGCACTCGCCGTCTCGCTGAGCCGGGCTCTCGGCTGCGGACACTGCCACACGCCGGACTGCACGTGCTCGTGACCGTCGTCTAGCTCACCAGGCGCGCCCAGTCAGGGAGGGCCGCCCACTCGATGCGCTCCTCGAGAGCCCTGCGTCGCGGGGTAAGCCCACCGGCCCGGCGCGCTGACAATCGCCTGCTGGTTGGCCTCCGCGTGTCGCTTCGCGCTTCGCCTCGTCCTCACCGTGCCTGTCGATCAGCCCGGTGCTCGGACATCGGATCAGCCCGCATCGCACTGGCGCGAGCCGTTGCCCTCGAACGTTGGCACTGGACGTGCGTCCGCTTCTGCGCGTGTGGATACGGGACCGTTCTCCTGGATGTCTTCGATCAGCCAGTCCATCTCGTCAATCTCCCGACGCTGGGCTTCGCTGATCTCGACGGCCAGCTCGCACACTCGGTAGTCGTCGACGTCGAACCGCTCGGATCTCGTGATCGCGAGCGAGTGGTGCGGGATCATCGCCCGCATGAAGGACACATCACCAACGGTGCTCTGGCTGCGGTCGAGGAAGGTCCCCAACCCCAACTCTGTACCTCTCTTTACGGCTCCTCGCGCCGGTCGGCTCCGACCGACGCATGTCCGTGATCGTGTCCCGAGCTCGAGTGGTCATGCCCCATCGAGCCCATCATGAGATCATCATCAACGGGCAGAGAAGGATGATGAGAAGGGGCAGGTAGCTCAGGACCGGAAGCCCGGCGATGCCGAGCACCGGCCAAGGCTGCGACGCCGACGAGCATCGGCTTGATCATCTGTCCATGCCGTCCATTGCGTCCGGCATGTATGTGTCGCCGAAGATCGTACCGTCCGGAGTGTCCATCAGATCCGTTGTTCCCGTAGTGCGGAACTGCGGCGGGAACTGCACGAGCGGTGTGCCGGCTATTGCGATGACCGGATCGGGAGGTTGCCGCAGCAGCATTCCGGCTGACGATCGCATGGCTTGAGGATGACGCCCCGATCAATGAGGCAGCCGCAATCAGCGCAGTGCATCTCCATGTCGCTCACTTCCCTGTGGCCAATGCCAGCGGACGGCAAGTTCTCCCGGTCAGTTCAAGGCTACGACGAGGGCCAACCGGGCGCGATCGTGTCTCGGACCAGCGGCGGACCGACGCCGGTGAGGTTGCCCTACACAAGGCGAAAACTCGGAGCGAGCTCATGTCGTCCTGATGGGTTGGGTTGGCCAGCCGTCGTCTCTGAGGAAGCCGGCGAGCAGGCCCCGGCGCCGGCGCGTCGGCTCATCAGCGCCGGCGTAGACGGCGCCCCCGACGGTTGGGATGCCGACGTCGATCAGCGGAGCGAGCGCGGGGACGGGCAGCGGTTCGGCGGCGTCCAAGTGCGCGCGTCTCAATGTCGAGAGGAACGCGTCGAGTGTCCGCTCGAGCGGGACGAGCACGGCGGGGGCGGGGCGAACGTCGGGTGCGACGCCGTGGCGAAGGAGGTGCAGCGCCTGCGTCAGGTTGGTGAGGTTCGGTGCGGCCGCGCTCTCGGGGCTTCGGCTGTGGAAGTAGTGCAGCACCGGGTAGGTGAGGTGCTGCTGCCGTGAGCTCTCGACCAGCGCCCCCAGGTCGATGAGGCGCTGAGATAGATCGGTGAAGGCCCTTCCGTCCCATGCCGTGGTCACGATCTCCTGTGGGCTGCTTCCGAGCGCCACCACCGTGCTCGCCAGCTGACGGCGGAGCGCGACGGCGGACGCAACGGGTACGAGATAGGTGATCGACAAGGTGACGAGTACGAGGCCGGATCCCGCAACGAGCACCGTCCCCAGCTGCCAGAACCCGGCACCGGGCCGGAAGTCGCCGTTGCCGAGTGTGAAGACCGAGTAGCCGACGAAGTACGCACGCCCGACGAGGGCGGCGGGCGCCGACGTCTGCGAGTCGCGCACCGCGCCATCGCTTCCGGCGAAGACGAGCAACCAACCGGCGAACACGAGCGCGATCCACAGGGCCAGCACGGCGAACACGGTGCTGACCCCGGCGACCGAGAGGAAAACGTGCGAGGGCCGCCGCCGATGCAGGGCCAGAGCCGCTCGCCATAGACCGGCCGCCAGGCGCCCGGATATCGGCCCTGCCCCGCTCCCGGCGGCGACGGTCGTCCAGGCAAGGTCGATGAGCGCCACAACGACCAGGGCGAGACCAGCGGCGACTACCGCCGCAGTCATGTGTCGGTGTCGACGTCGATGGGATCGAGCGGCTCGACGGCCGGGCCGTTCAGCACGCCGCCGTCCGTGGCGAAGCGAGAACCGTGGCAGGGGCAGTCCCAGCTGGTCTCGGCGCCGTTCCAGTGCAGCGTGCACCCCATGTGGGTGCAGGTGATCGAGACGGCATGCACCGCTCCCGTGGCGTCCCGATAGGCGCCGACGGTGTCGCCGTCAATCTCGACCATCCCGCCGTCACCTGGCGCCAGGTGGGCGACGGTGTCGGCTCGGAGCCGAGCGACGCGGTCCTTGACGAAGCGCTTCCCGACGTGGACGTTCTCCTCGACCAGCTTCTTGACCGTGTCGGCATCGCCGATGCGGGTGGCATCGAACACCTCGGCCCAGGGGTTGTCGCGTCCGGCGACGAGGTCGGCGAGGATCTGCGCAGCGGCGGTGCCGTTGGTGAGGCCCCACTTCTTGAAGCCGGTGGCGACGAGAGTGCGGCTCATGCGCGGCGATCTGCCGACGTAGGGGACGTCGTCGACGGTCGTGTAATCCTGAGCCGACCACCGGTACTCGAAGGACTCAACGTCGAAGTGCTCGCGGGTCCAACGCTCAAGCTCGCCCCACTTGCCGGGGCCCGTGTCGCCATGGCCGGTCGGATGGTTCTCGCCGACGACGATCAGCCCCGGGTTATGGCCGTCGATCCACGGTCGTGTCGACCAGGACGGAGATCCGCTGTTGATGTGCATCCCAGATGGCGCGCCGCTGCGCAGGCGGGCGGCGATGCCGTAGGCGCGGGTCGGGCTGGCCTTCGCGAAGAAGCCGCCGAGGTCGACGAACGGAAGGAGCGTTGCGAGCACCACATGGCCCGCGCGGACGTCGCCGCTCGGGGTCCGGACGGTGGCGTGGTCGAGCCGTTCGTCGACGTCAGTCGCCCGCGTGTGCTCGAAGATCTGTGCGCCGTTCGCGGCAAGAGTGCGGGCGAGTGCGGCGGTGTAGCGGGCGGGGTGGAAGTGGGCCTGATCGTCGAAGCGCAGGGCGAGCTCGATGGCGAACGGCAGGTCGATGTCGGAGGTGAGCGTTGCCGGGAGGCCGAGTCGGACGGCAGCGTGGTGCTCGGCTTCGAGCTTCTCCCGGTCGTCAGCGACCTGGGTGTAGACGAACGCTGGCGCCCTCTCGAACTGGCAGTCGGCCGACGTCTCTGCGGCGAGCCGCTCGACGGTGTCGATCGCCTGCTGGTTGGCCTCCGCGTATTGCCTCGCCTTGCCTTCACCGTGCTTGTCGATCAGCCCGGCGTAGGTGAGAGTGTGCTGCGCTGTCACCTTGCCCGTCGTCCTGCCGGTGGTTCCGGCGCCGACACGGTCGGCCTCGATCAGGGCAACTCGGGCGCCATCCCGCTGCAGGAGGAGTGCGGCGGTGAGACCGGTGATGCCCGCCCCAACGACGGCAACGTCGACGTCGAGGTCGCCCGGGAGGGTAGGGAAGGTCGGCTGATCGGCGGTGGCGAGCCAGACAGACTGGTGCTCGGACATCGGATCAGCCCGCATCGCACTGACGCGAGGCGTTGCCCTCGAATGCTGGCACTGGACGTGCGTCGGCTTCTGCGCGTGTGGAGGCGGGACCGTTCTCTTGGATGTCTTCGATCAGCCAGTCCATCTCGTCGATCTCCCGACGCTGCGCTTCGCTGATCTCGACGGCCAGCTCGCACACTCGGTAGTCGTCGACGTCGAACCGCTCGGATCTCGTGATGGCGAGCGAGTGGTGCGGGATCA
>DATCYH010000005.1:0-1714 GCA_036570405.1 Nocardioides sp. | reverse complement strand
CGCCGCGCGTCGATCCGGCGTACGCCGTGGGCCACCTGCTGGCGCGAGGCTGCGGCTGCCCTGGTGGCGGCGCTGCCTTCGGGGAGGCGGAACCGGACCGAGCCAGCCGAGGCCTTCTGGGCCAGGGTGAGCAGGTCATCGGCCTCGCCGCGCTCGAGGGCCTCCCACACTGGCAGGGCCACACCGTGCTCGAGGCCGACGTCGGCGCGCACGCAGTCCATCAGCCGGTTGACCCACGGCGTGCCGTCCGGGTCGGCCCCGGCCAGCCCGGCAAGACGCAGCGTCGCGCGCTCGACCGAGACGGTCGTATGCCGGCGGGTGATGTCGACGATCGGTTGGCCGGCGCGGGCGGCCAGGTCGCGGGCCCGTGCGACCGTACGGGGGTCGAGCTCGATGCCTGCCATCACTGCCGTCCTTCGAAAAGAGTGCGGATCGCGGGGGTGCTGCGCACCAGGTCGAGCGCCTGGGCGGCGTGGCCCGGCACAAAGCCGTTGCCGATCAGCATGGTGACGTCGGCGGCGAGGCCTTCGGCGCCGAGTGCGGCGGCCGGGAACGAGGTCGCCATCGAGAAGAAGATCACCGTGCCGCCGGACGCAGTGGCCAGGACCGCTCCGCCCTCGCATCCGGGGACATCGACACAGACCACGGTGACGTCGGCCGGCCCGCCGGCCTTCTCGACCGCCTGACGCAACGCGATCGGGTCACGGGCGTCGGCCAGGACCACCTCGTCGGCCAGCCCCGTCTCGCGCAGCCTCGTCGCCTCCGCCTCGGTCGGGACCACTGCGATCATCCGGGTTCCGCCTGCCGTGCGGGCGGCTGCCAAGGAGAGTGACCCGGACTTGCCGCCACCACCGATCACGGCGACCGTCGGGGCGTCGTACTTCTCCACGACCCGCGAGGTGAGTGCCGGAGCGCCGCAGACGTCCATGATCGAGAGCGCCAGCTCGTCGGGGAGGTCATCGGGCAGGACCGCGGCGATGGAGCGACCGAAGAGCACCGCGTGTCCCGTGCAGGGCACCTGCTCGGTGGTGGCGTCCCACCCGCGCAGCCCGTCCTCGATCACCAACGGGGTCAGGGTGAGCGAGACCAGGCTGGCGACCCGGTCCCCCGCTCGCAGACCGAGTCGCGACTCGGGGCCGACTTCCTCGACGGTGCCGATCAGCATGCCGCCGGAGCCGGTCTCCGGGTTCTGCATCTTGCCGCGGGTGGCGACGATCGAGACCACCTCGTCGCGGATCGCGCTGCGGTCGGTGATGCCGTCGCTGGTGTGCTTTCGCTCCAACTGACGAAACGATGCGGCGTCCAGGTTGAGTCGTTCGACCCGGATCCGGGTCTCGTCGGGCCAGAGTTCGGGACGGGTGTCCAAGAGTTGCGCTGCCTGGGGCAGCACGGGCACGTCGTCGAGGACCCGGTGGAGACCGGTGGGATCGCTGTTCTGGCCCTGCATGGCGGACACCCTCCCTGCTTTTCAAACCGACACGGGAAATCTTGCGGTGAAGCATTTGATTCACCAGAGATTATCCGCCTATCGTGGCAGATGAGGCGTGAGACACACAAACGAACCGCCGACCCCGACCGTCGTACCCGACAGGAGTTCCGATGAGCATCGAAACCTCGATCGCGTCCCTCATCGAAGGACAGACCGGCCAGCCCTACCCCTACCGCCGTACCGAGCTCGTCGAACCCGACTGGACCCGATTCCCGGGCTGGAAGG
>DATCYH010000004.1:0-1586 GCA_036570405.1 Nocardioides sp. | reverse complement strand
GGGTCTCGAGGATGTAGTCGGTCTGCTCCTCGCTGAGCTTGAAGCGCTTCATGAGGACGGGCTTGGGCTCGTCCTCGCTGCGGATGATGCGGATCACCTCGTCGAGGTTGAGGAACGCGACCAGCAAGCCTTCCAACAGGTGCAGGCGGCGCTCGACCTTCTCCAGCCGGTGGGTCAGGCGGCGGGTGACGGTGTTGGTCCGGAACAGCAGCCACTCGGTCAGGAACGTCTTGAGGTTCTTGACCTGCGGGCGCCCGTCCAGGCCGATCACGTTGAAGTTGACCCGGAAGCTCTTCTCGAGATCCGTGGTCGCGAACAGGTGCCCCATCAGCTGCTCGGCGTGGACCCGGTTGCTGCGCGGGATCAGCACGATGCGGGTCGGGTTGCTGTGGTCGGACTCGTCGCGGATGTCCTCCAGCCACGGCAGCTTCTTGGCCCGCATCTGCACGGCGATCTGCTCGATGACCTTGCCCGGCGAGGCCTGGTGCGGCATCGCGGTGATCACCAGGTTGGTGCCTTCCTTCTCCCAGGTCGCGCGGGCGCGGACGCTGCCGTGGCCGGTCTCGTACATCGCCAGCAGGTCGGCGCGCGGTGTGATGATCTCGGCGGTGGTCGGGTGGTCCGGGCCGAGTACGTGCTCGCACAGGTCGCGGGTGGTCGCGTCGGGGTCGTCGAGCAGGCGCAGGCACGCGCTGACGACCTCGTTGAGGTTGTGCGGCGGCACGTCGGTGGCCATGCCGACCGCGATGCCGGTGGTGCCATTGAGCAGCAGGTGCGGCAGCCGTGCCGGCATCCACGAGGGCTCCTCGAGGGTGCCGTCGAAATTCGGGTCCCAGTCGACCGTGCCCTGGCCGAGCTCACCCAGCAGGACCTCGGCGATCGGGGTCAGCTTGGATTCGGTGTAGCGCATCGCCGCGAACGACTTGGGATCGTCGCTGGAGCCGAAGTTGCCCTGGCCCTCGACCAGCGGGTAGCGGTACGAGAAGGGCTGCGCCATCAGCACCATCGCCTCGTAACAGGCGCTGTCGCCGTGCGGGTGGAACTTGCCGATGACGTCGCCGATGGTGCGTGCGGACTTCTTCGGCTTCGCGGTGGCGTTGAGGCCCAGCTCGCTCATCGCGTAGATGATCCGGCGCTGCACCGGCTTGAGGCCGTCGCCGAGGAACGGCAGGGCGCGGTCGAGCACCACGTACATCGAGTAGTCGAGGTAGGCGCGCTCGGCGTATTCGCGCAACGGGATCTGTTCGAAGCCGTGGAAGGCCGGACGTACGTTGTCAGTCATCGATCAGCGGATAGCGATACGAGAACGGCTGCGCCATCAGCACCCTCGCCTCGTAGCAGGCGCTGTCGCCGTGCGGGTGGAACTTGCCGATCACGTCACCGACGGTGCGCGCCGACTTCTTCGGCTTCGCGGTCGCACCGAGCCCCAGCTCACTCATCGAGTAGATGATCCGCCGCGGCACGGGCTTTAGCCCGTCGCCGATGAAGGGCAGGGCGCGGTCGAGCACCACGTACATCGAGTAGTCGAGATAGGCGCGCTCGGCGTACTCGCGCAGCGGGATCTGCTCGAAACCGTGGAAGGTGGG
>DATCYH010000003.1:0-1886 GCA_036570405.1 Nocardioides sp. | reverse complement strand
CACCCCTGCCGACGCGATCACCGGACCGCTGGTGGTCGGCAAGGTGTTGAGCATCGAGAAGGAGCCGCAGAAGAACGGCAAGGTGATCAACTGGTGCGCCGTCGACGTCGGCGCACAGCTGAACGCCGTCCACGGCACCGAGGCCGACGGGGTCGGCATCGTCTGTGGCGCCCACAACTTCGTCGAGGGAGACCTGGTCGTGGTCTGCCTGCCCGGCGCAGTGCTGCCCGGCAACTTCGAGATCTCGGCGCGCAAGACCTATGGCCACCTCTCGACCGGGATGATCTGCTCCTCGCGCGAGCTCGGCATGGGCGAGGACCACGACGGCATCATCGTGCTGCCGGGCGACGCCGGAGAACCCGGCGACGACGCGTTCGACGTGCTCGACATGTTCGACACGGTGATCGAGTTCGAGATCAACCCGGACCGTGCCTACGCCCTGTCCCTTCGTGGCATCGCCCGGGAGGCCGCAATCGGCTTCGACGTCGCGTTCCACGATCCGGCCCAGCGTGACGTGCCCGCCGGCAACGACCACGGCTATCCGGTCGTCGTCGATGACGCAGCTGGTTGCCCGGTGTTCGTGGCCCGCTCGGTCTCCGGCTTCGACCCGAGCGCCCCCACGCCGGACTGGATGGTCAAGCGACTCACCGGTGCCGGCATGCGCCCGATCTCCCTGGGCGTCGACATCACCAACTACGTGATGCTCGAGCTGGGCCAGCCGATCCACGGCTATGACCGCGCCACGCTGCAGGGCCCGATCCGGGTACGTCGCGCCAGCGAGGGCGAGCAGATCACCACCCTCGACGGCAACAAGCGCACGCTCAGCGGAGAAGACCTGCTGATCACCGACGACTCCGGACCGATCGGCATCGCCGGGACCATGGGCGGCGAGACCACCGAGCTCTCGGAGACCACCACCGACGTGGTCATCGAGGCGGCCCACTTCGACGCCGTCTCGATCTTCCGCACCGAGCGTCGCCACAAGCTGCCCTCCGAGGCGTCCAAGCGTTTCGAACGGGGTGTCGACCCCGAGCTTCCGGCCGCGGCCGCCGACCGCGTCGTCGAGCTGATGGTCGAGCTGGGCGGTGCCACCGCTGACCCCGGCGTCACCGTGGTCGGCCAGGCGCCGGGTCGTCGTACCGTCACGGCGGACACCGACCTCGCGGCACGCGTGACCGGCATGGAGATCAGCGCCGAGACCGCAGTGAAGAACCTGGAGCTCGTCGGCTGTGACGTCACCGTCGACGGCGACCGGCTCACCGCCACCGTTCCCTCGTGGCGCCCCGACATGAGCGACCCCTTCGACCTGGTCGAGGAGATCGCGCGGATCGTGGGCTATGACAACGTCCCCTCGGTGCTGCCGCCGGCCCCGGCTGGCCGCGGGCTGCCACTGGCCCAGAAGCTCCGCCGACGGGTGGGCCTGGTGCTCGCCGGTGCGGGTTGGACCGAGACGATCAGCTATCCCTTCCTCGGCGACGCGGACTGGACCGACCTCGGCCTGCCCACCGACGACGAGCGCCGCCGTACGATCACGATGGCCAACCCGCTCAACGCCGAGGCACCCCAGCTGGCCACCACCCTGCTGCCCGGGGTGCTGCGCTCACTGGGCCTCAACGTGGGCCGCGGCAACGCGGACGCCGCGCTGTTCGAGACCGGCCTGGTCTTCCTCCCGACCGGCCGCGAGAAGGCGCCCATCCTGGGCGTCGACCGCCGTCCCACCGAGGAGGAGTGGTCGGCGATCGAGATGGCCGTTCCGCACCAGCCGCAGCACCTCGCTCTGGCCCTCACCGGGCAGCGGGAGCGCTCGGGCTGGTGGGGCGAGGGACGACAGGGTTCGTGGGCCGACGCGATCGGCGCAGTCCGTGAGGTGGCCGATGCCCTCGGTG
>DATCYH010000002.1:0-7824 GCA_036570405.1 Nocardioides sp. | reverse complement strand
GTCCGCCCAGGACCCTGCGCTGCTCGCCCATCTTGCCGAGAACGGAATCGCCCTCGAGGTCTGCCCGTCCTCGAACATCGCCACCCGTGCAGTGGAATCACTCGACGTGCACCCGCTGCGGGCCTTCCGCGACGCCGGCGTCAAGTTCTCGATCAACTCCGACGATCCGCCGATGTTCGGCACGACGCTGAACCGCGAATACGAGATCGCTGCCGACCTGCTCGAGCTCGACAAATCCGGCGTGGCCGACCTGGCCCGAGCAGCCGTCGAGGCATCCTTCGCGCCGGACCTCGTCAAGGTCGAGCTCACCGAGGAGATCGCGAAGCACGCGACGGCCTGAGCCGGCTGCGCGTCGCCACGCGAGTGGGTCGAACGTGCGCCCCCGGCAGGACTCGAACCTGCGGCCATCGGATTAGAAGTCCGGTGCTCTATCCAGCTGAGCTACGGGGGCGGGGAGGCGAGACTGTGGTCGGAACAAACATCGGGACAATGCCCGTGTGGTTGGTCCCGGCCGCATAGCCGTCGCCCGCGGAGGATTATGCACCATGTCGAGGTGGGCCCACGGGCGACTTTCCCGAGTCATCGCGATCGGCGGCCAGTTCGACGTCATTGCCCCGAAACCAGCGACAGAAGGTGCGCCATTCAGGGCGCGCGCGGCGAGCCGGGAACATTGCGCAGCACTACGAAGACCGCGATAACCACGAGCAGTCCGATCGCGAAGCGCGACGAGTCCGGGGGGCCGGGGATCCGTCTGCCCCAGCTGGCGGCCGTCTGCGCGACCAGCCACCACGTGAGCCAGGCAAGCGCGGGGATGAGCAGCAGATTGTGTCCCACCGCCTCGAGGGGGTGACCGGTGAGCAGGTCATGGGTGCCGCGCAGGCTGCCGCACCCGGGGCAGTAGAACCCGAGCAGGGTCGACGGGCAGACCGCGAACGAGCCTTCGGCATGAGGATCCCTGAGGACCAGCGCAGCGCCGGCCACCGCGGCGCCGAGTCCGAAAATGGTGACACGCACCCGGTCCGAGGACCGGGTGCGTGTCGTGGCGTCGAGGCCGATCACATGCTCGATGCGCCGACGACCACGAAGAAGATGATGTAGAGGACCATCACGATGACGCCGCCGATGATGCCGTAGATCGCCCACTTCTTGGCGTCTTCAGAGGCCTGCTGAGCGCCGGCGTAGTCGCCCTGGTTCCAGAGACTGTCGACCTTGGTGGCCTTGATGATCGACACGATGCCGAGCGGCAGGCAGCACAGGAGCGTGACCAAGATGCCCCAGACGAGGTTTGAGTCAGGCTTCGCGCCGCCCGGGCCCGCACCATAGTTGGGCTGCGGGGCGCCGCCATAGTTGGGCTGGCCACCGTAGTTCGGCTGGCCACCGTAGTTCGGGTCCGGGTTCTCGCCGTAGCCGGGGGGGCGGGTTGTCGTTCGACATGGAGTGGCTCCCAAGGGGTAGTCGTTTGGTGTCAGGCACAGATCCTGCCATGCCCATGACACACCATGACCTTCCTCGCAGACTTTCAAACCTGCGAGTCTCCCGGCCTTTCTCAGCGTTGCAGCGAGGACATCCAGGCCTCGACGTCATCGGCCGTGCGGGGCAGCGATGCCGAGAGATTGCGCGAGCCGTCGGCTGTCACCACGATGTCGTCCTCGATCCGGATGCCAATGCCGCGCAGCTGCTCGGGGACCAGCAGGTCGTCCTCCTGGAAATAGAGGCCCGGCTCCACGGTGAGCACCATCGACTCCGCCAGTTCACCCTTGGGGTAGGCCTCGGTCGAGGCCTGACCGCAGTCGTGCACGTCGAGGCCGAGCATGTGGCTGGTGCCGTGCAGCGTCCAGCGCGAATAAACCTTCGACTCCGGGTCCAGCGCCTCCTCGACGGAGACCGGCAGCAGGCCCATGTCGCCGAGGCCGTGGGCGAGGACCTCCATCGACGCCTGGTGGACGGAGAGGAACGGAACACCCGGGCGCACGGCCTGGATGCCGGCTTCCTGTGCGGCGTGGACGAGGTCATAGAGCTCGCGCTGCAACGGCGTGAACCGACCGTCGACCGGGATCGTGCGAGTGACGTCGGCGGTGTAGAGGTTGGTGCCCTCGACGCCCATGTCGAGCAGCAGCAGTTCGCCGGGCGTGACCGGGCCGGAGTTCTCAATCCAGTGCAGCGTGGTGGCGTGCTTGCCGCCTCCGACGATTGAGTCATAGCCGATGTCGTTGCCCATCGCGCGGGCCCGGCGGAAGAAGGTGCCCTCGATCCAGCGCTCGCCATACTTCAGCACGTTGTCCCAGTCGCGGACGGCATCCTCGAAGCCGAGCGTGGTGATGTCACAGGCCTGGGCCAGCTCACCGAGCTCCCACTCGTCCTTGAGCAGGCGCATCTCGGAGGCGACGCGGGCGAAGTCCCGGTCGTGCTCGGCGTCACCCTGGACGAGCGAGTCCACGCGGGCATCCACGCCGCGCAGCACGCGTGTCTTGCCGGTGCCCCTCAGGTGCTCCTCGAGGTCGTCGATGTGGCGGGTCGGCAGACCGAGCGAGTCCGAGATCTCGCCGAGGGAGGGGCGACGTCCGGCCCAGAGCTCGCCATATTGACGGTCACGGAAGAACTCGTCGCTCTGGCGGCTCGAGCGGGGGCGGGCGAAGAGCGTCGCCTCGCCGCCCTCGATCACCAGCACCGCGTCGGAGGTCTGGTTGCCGGAGAAGTAGGTGTGGGCGGTGTCGGGCCGGAACCGGTAGTCGGTATCGTTGGAACGCACCTTGTAGTTGCCGGCCGGGATCACCAGTCGGTCGCCGGGGAATGCTTCGCCCAGACGCTCACGACGAGTCGCGGCGTACGACGACACCGGGTGCGCGCGCAGGTCGAGCTCGCGGTCGCCCCAACCCTGGCGCATGAACGCCGACCATGCCTCGGGCACGGACGGGTCGTGGGACTCGGTCTGGAGGTCTTCTGACTGCTGTGTGTTCTCGATCTCGCTCACCCCTCCACCATACGTCGATGCCGACCCCGAGCCGATAGGCTCAGATGCATGCCTTCGCGACGCCACGACAGCCTTGTCTTCACAGTCGTGGTCTCGGCAATCGCAGCGCTGGCAGCGGTCCCTTTCGCGATCCTGATGCTGCTCACGGGGGAGGGCCCCTCGGTGGTCATCGCCTCGCTCTTCGCGTTGCTGCCGGTCGGGCCGTTGCTGGCCTGCTACCTGTGGTTGGACCGCTATGAGCCGGAGCCGCGGTCGCTGCTCGTCACCGCGCTGGCATGGGGCGCGTTCGTGGCCACGATGCTGGCGATCCTGGTCCAGGGCCTGGGTGGATGGTTCGCGCACTGGACCGACGCGCAGTCCCTGGCGATCGTCGCGCCGATCACGGAGGAAGCGACCAAGGGCCTGTTCCTGGTGCTGCTCGTGGTCTGGAAGCGCCAGGAGTTCGACGGTGTCCTCGACGGGATCGTCTATGCCGGTTTCGTCGGCATCGGCTTCGCGTTCACCGAGAACATCCTCTACCTGAGCGCCGCCTACAACGGGACCGACGGTTCGGCCCCGGGCGGCCTGGCCGGGCTCGGGGTGTTGTTCGTGATGCGCTGCCTGGCGAGTCCGTTCGCGCACCCCCTGTTCACCGCGTTCATCGGCATCGGACTGGGCCTGGCGCTCAGCAGCCGCTCCACCCTGGTCAGGGTGCTCTCACCGATCGTGGGCTACCTGCTCGCGGTCGGACTGCACGCAGCCTGGAACGGCTCGACCCTCGTCGCGGACGGGGCGGGCTTCCTGGTCGGCTATGCCCTGGTCATGGTGCCGACCTTCGTCAGCATGGTGATCATCGCGATCTGGGTGCGCAGCAAGGAACGGACGATCCTGACCCGCGCCCTCGACGACGCTGCGCTGCGGGGACTGATCGCGCGCGACGACGTACGTCATGTGGTCGACCTGCGTGCGCGACGCCAGGCCCGTGCCTTCGCCCGCACGCACGGCGGCAGGGTCGCGGCGGACACTATGCGCGATTATCAGCAAGCCGCCGTGGAACTGGGATACCTTCACCACCGGGTGCTCCGTGGCACGGCGCCGAAAAACTATGAAGAGCGAGGGCAGATGTTCGTGGAGCGGATGCACGCGATCCGTCCCCGGATAGCCTTTCCGGTGCCGATGTTTGCAGGAGGCCGACACCGATGAGCACGGAACCGTCCAAAGAGTCGACGAAGATGCTGACCGCCCTCGTGCGGTTGCGCAGCGCACTGCAGGAGATCTCGTTCCCGCTCGACGTGCCCGGCGTCGAGGACCAGCGAGCGGCCCGCGCCGAGATGGTCGACCAGCTCGAGGACTACGTCATCCCGCGGCTGATGACGATCGACGCACCCCTGCTGACAGTGGTGGGCGGATCGACCGGCGCCGGGAAGTCGACCTTGGTCAACTCACTGGTCGGGCGTCGCGTCACCGAGCCCGGCGTGCTGCGACCGACCACACGCTCGCCCGTCCTGGTGCACAACCCGGCCGATGCAGGCTGGTTCGGCCAGGACCGGATCCTGCCCGACCTCGAGCGCACCGAACGCGCCACCGGCGACCCGTCGGCGCTCCAGCTGGTGCCCGCGACCACCATCCCCGCCGGGCTGGCCGTCCTCGACGCACCCGACATCGACTCGGTCGAGGAGCGCAACCGCACGCTGGCCGCCCAGCTGCTCGCGGCGGCCGACCTCTGGCTCTTCGTCACCTCGGCGGCGCGCTATGCCGACCAGGTGCCGTGGGACTTCCTCAAGCAGGCTGCCGACCGGAGCACCGCCGTCGCGATCGTGCTCGACCGGACCCCGCCCGAGGCCATCGACACCGTTGCCGCCCACCTGGCCCGGATGCTGGCCAGCCGGGGTCTGAAGGACTCGCCGCTCTTCATCGTCACCGAGGGCACCGTCGACGCCGACGGACTGCTGCCGGCCGCAGCCGTGAAGGACATCCGCGGCTGGCTGGGGTCGCTGGCGGCAGACGCCGATGCACGTGCTGCGGTGGTCAAGCAGACCCTCGAGGGCGCCATCCGCAGCGTCTCGAGCCGGGCGTACGCCGTGGCCGACGCGGTCGATGAGCAGGTCAAGGCGACCACGTGGTTGCGCGAGGACGCCGAGCGCGCCTATGCACAAGCGGCGGAGTCGATCCACAAGGCCAGCGCCGACGGCACGCTGCTGCGCGGGGAGGTGCTGGCCCGCTGGCAGGAGTTCGTCGGGACCGGCCAGCTGCTGAAGAGCCTGGAATCCAACGTCGGTCGCGTGCGCGACCGCATCGTCAACGCAGTCAAGGGCAAGCCGCGCCAGGCCGAGCGCGTGACCGTCGCGGTCGAGTCCGGGCTGGAGACGCTGCTCCTCGAGCACGCCGAGGCCGCCGCCGAGCAGGCTGCTGCCTCGTGGGGCTCGACCGCCCAGGGCAAGGCACTGCTGGCCGAGGGGTCCGGTGACCTCGGCCGGGCATCGCGCGAGTTCCGTCGCGAGGCGGAGCGGATGGTTCGCGAGTGGCAGCAGGGCGTCCTCGACATGGTGCGCACCGAGGGGCAGGACAAGCGCGGCACCGCGCGGTTCCTGGCGTTCGGCGTCAACGGTCTCTCCGTCGCCCTGATGGTGATCGTGTTCGCCTCGACGGCAGGAGTCACGGGGGCCGAGGTCGGCATCGCCGGCGGCAGTGCCGTGGTCGGTCAGAAGCTGCTCGAGGCCGTCTTCGGCGACCAGGCCGTCCGGCGGCTCGCCGAGCGGGCTCGCAAGGACCTCGACCAGCGCGTCCAGGTCCTGCTCCAGCGTGAGCAGGCGCGCTTCACCGGCCTGGTCGATGCCCTCGGTGTCGACGCCGGGTCCCCCGAGCGGGTCCGCAGCGCTGCACGCCGGGTCACGGACGAGCGTTTCGCGACGCAAGGCCGTGGAGTCCACGGCGACCACTCCGCATAGAGTGACGCCAACACACCGACGACCTCTCCGAGGGAGAAGATGACGTCCTTGATCGAGGGGGCCAAGAAGTTGGTCTCCAGGGGCTCCGATCTGGGAGCCCGTGTCAGTGGTCTGGAGGCCGCGGTCTCACACTCGCGCGGCCGGCTCGAAGACGGTCTCGTCGACGACGGGCAGGAGATCGTCGACCGCGCCTCGAGCCGGTTGAAACTCTCCGCCGAGCACACCGTGATCGCGATCGCGGGTGCGACCGGCTCGGGCAAGTCATCCACCTTCAACGCCCTGACCGGGATTGAGCTCTCCGCGGTCGGCGTACGCCGCCCCACCACGTCATGGGCGAGCGCCTGCGTGTGGGGACGTGAAGGTGCCGACGAGCTCCTTGAGTGGCTCGGCATCCCCGCCCGGCACCAGACCACGCGCGACTCGATGCTCGACACCGGCCGCGAGGACAATCGCCTCAACGGCACCGTGTTGCTCGACCTGCCCGACCACGACTCGACCGAGGTCTCCCACCACCTCGAGGTGGACCGCCTGGTGAAGCTGGCCGACCTGCTCGTGTGGGTGCTAGACCCGCAGAAGTATGCCGACGCCGCGATCCACGACCGCTACCTCAAGAAGCTCACCACCCACCAGGGCGTGATGGTGGTCGTGCTCAACCACATCGACACGGTGCCCGAGGACCGGCGCGCCTCGATGGTCGACGACGTACGCCGTCTGCTCGTCGAGGACGGCCTGAGCGAGGTGCCGGTGCTCGCCGTCAGCGCGCGCCAGGGCATCGGCATCGACGCGCTGAAGGACGAGATGGCCAAGCGGGTCGCTTCGAAGAAGGCCACCAAGGCGCGCATCGAGGCCGACGTACGCGCCACCGCGGAGCGGTTCGCACATGCCAGCGGTTCGGTGAAGTCGCAGTCCCCGGACAAGGCGGTCATCGCCGAGCTCGAGGACGCGTTCGCCGACGCGGCAGGCGTGCCGATCGTGGTCGACGCAGTGCGTGAGTCCACCCAGATCCGTGCCCGCCGGGCCACCGGCTGGCCGGTGACCGCGTGGTTCTCGAAGCTGAAGCCCGACCCGCTCAAGCGACTGCACCTCAACCTCGGGGCGGAGGGACGGGCGCTCACCAAGGCGTCGCGGACCTCGGTCCCGCCGGCCACCAAGGTGCAGCGGGCGCGGGTGGACGCCGCGGTGCGTGGCGTTGCCGACGGCATCTCCAAGAACCTGGCCACCCCGTGGCAGGCGGCGATCCGCCAGGCCTCGGTGTCGCGCTCCGCGGAGATCTCCGACCAGCTCGATGTCTCGTTGGCCACGGCCGACCTGGGTCCGACGAAGCTGCCCTGGTGGGCCTCGGTGGTCCGCGTGCTGCAGTGGATCCTGATCCTCACGGCGCTCGTCGGTGGCCTGTGGTTGGCGGCCTACGCGGTGATGGGCTATCTGAAGATGCCCGAGCCGACGGCACCGGAGGTGGGCGGCTTCCCGCTGCCGACGTTGATGCTGCTGGGTGGCGTGGCGTTGGGGATCGTGCTGGCGCTGATCTGCCGGGTGCTGGTCTCGCTCACCGCGAAGGCGCGCGCCCGTGCGGCCGATCGTGAGCTGCGCTCGGGGATCCGCCAGACCACGCAGGACCTGGTGATCCAGCCGATCGAGCGAGAGCTGGACGCCTATGAGCGGGTCCGCGAAGGTCTTGCAACTGCGCTGAGGTAGGCCGGCTCCGGCCCACTTTTCCTCCACAGGGGTCGTCGTTGCGACCGTTGTCCACAGGCTCCCCGCGCGACGACCTACCCGGTCAGCGCCCGCCTGCAGTCTTGTCGTGTTCATTCCACACACAGACAAGGACACGACATGTACGACACCATCGTCACCATCCAGGGCTGGATCGGCACCGAGGTCGAGGAGCGCTACGCCGGGACCGCGCCGGTGGTCAGCTTCCGCGTC
>DATCYH010000001.1:0-3796 GCA_036570405.1 Nocardioides sp. | reverse complement strand
GACTACGGATCAGAAGGTTGGGGGTTCGAGTCCCTCCGAGCGCGCAAGAAACCCCAGGTCAGAGGCGGTCCCCGGATCCGGAGGCCGCCTCTGTCGCGTCTGAAGCGGCCGTGCCTGTCCGTGGCGAACGACCAGCGCTGGAGCTCAGGTGTGCTCGGTGTCCACGCCGAGCGCTCGGTCGAACACGTAGGCGACGGCAGCGACAAGCTCTGATGAGTCGGCAGCGTTCCAGTACTTGTTGAGCGCAGGGCCCGCCATGCCGGCGACGTCGATCATGAGGTTGAGGACAGCGCCCAGCGCGACCGGGTGCTGGTCGGCGTCGATGCGGCCGTCTCTCTGTGCTGCTTCGATCTTGGTCTGAAGGGCTTTGGCGACGGGCCGGAAGGCGTCGTTCGCAGCCTCTTGGAAGCGGTCGTCGCCGGACATGATCGAGACGTGTCGGGCGGTGAGGAGCGACCGGTGCTCATCCCAGTAGCTGAAGAACTGCTCCACGAAGGGGCGGCTGCCGTGGGGGTGATCGTCGCCCCAGTCGTCGTCGTCGATCTCGAACCGGGGGATCAGATCGCCGGCCTCCGCGCAGAGCGCCAGGATCGCTTCGTCGAGGTCGTTGAAGTACTGGTAGAAGGCGGGGGGCTTGAAGCCGACCTCGTCCGCTATGTCGGCGAGCCGGATGCCGCGCAGGCCGTGCTGCTGGATGGCCGCGCCGATGACCTCCAGTATCCGCTGGCGAGTGCGCAGTCCTCGTTGACCGAGTGGCTGTCCATCAGCGGAGGTGGGGGTCGCAGCCACGAACGTGATGTTACTGAAGGCTCCGGTACGGCTTGCGTACATAATTGAACAAAAGTAAGTTCACTCGCGCAAGGGGGATGCGTGAGCGATCTGGATTCTGTTGACTTCTTCACGAGCCGAGAGCTGGTGGCGGACCCATACCGCTACTACGACGTACATCCTGCGCGGGCTCCAGCAGCTCCACCTCGAGTTCACGGAGGCCTGACGTGACCTCTCCTGCTGTTGGCGCGCTCGATGACAAGGTCGTGATCGTCACCGGCGGTGCGAACGGCATCGGTCGGGCCGCAGCCGAGCGCTTCGTGGCCGAGGGGGCTCGGGTCGTCATCGCGGATGTCGACGCTGACTTGGGCGAGAAGGTGGCCGGCGACCTCGGTGAGCGGGCCGCCTTCAAGCAGGCCGATGTCAGCGACGTGGCCCAGGTCGAAGAGCT
This sequence comes from Nocardioides sp., assembly GCA_036570405.1. GTDB lineage: Bacteria > Actinomycetota > Actinomycetes > Propionibacteriales > Nocardioidaceae > Nocardioides. The sequence goes on along the minus strand of DATCYH010000001.1, from coordinate 2,577 downwards.
CGTGGGCTTCGCGGTCGAACGCTTCGGCGGCGTTCAGGTCATGTGCAACATCGCTGGGGTGTCCGGCGGGCTCCGTCGCTTCCTCGACGACGACCTTCGGGACTTCCAGCGGGTGGTCGCCGTCGACCTGTTCGGAGTCATGGCCTGCAGCCGGGCCGCCGCGCTGCACATGGTCGACCACGGTGGAGGCGTCATCGTCAACGTCGCTTCGGGTGCCGGGCTCACCCCTGGTGTGGGGATGCTGCCCTACAGGTCTGCCAAGGCCGGCGTCGCCCACTTCACGAGGTGCCTGGCCGTGGAGCTCGGGCAGCACGGCATCCGTGCGAACTGCGTAGCGCCGGCGAACATCGCTACCGAGATCAACGCTGCGTTCGACAAGGCAGCCGTCACGCGGCTCCAGCCTCTTCCGCACCAGGGACTGCCCGACGACGTGGTCGAGGCGGTCGTCTACCTCGCGAGCGACAAGTCCGCGCACGTCACCGGAGTCGTCCTAGCCGTCGACGGTGGCATGGCAGTCGGCACGCCGCCACGCACCTAACGCTTCAAGACCCGAGGGGGAAACGAACATGTCCACAACAGAGATCGAACAGGCCACCCGTCCGGGCGACTGGGTCGACACAGCGCCAGGGCTCGATGACATGAACTTCGACGAGTACCTGATGCGGATTCCCACGGACAGGTACACGTCGGTCGAGGTCGCTCAGCAGGAGCGCGACCTCATCTGGATGCGGGTCTGGCAGATAGCTGGGCGCGTCGACGAGGTCCCCAACCCCGGCGACTGGAAGGAGCACCGGATCTACGACCAGTCCTTCCTCGTGGTCCGGGGCAGAGACGGTCAGCTGCGCGGCTTCGTCAACGCCTGCCGCCACCGCGGCAACGTCCTGTGTCGCGAGCCCAACGGCAACGCCGGCGGTCGGTTCGTGTGTCCCTACCACCTGTGGTCATACGACCTCGAGGGGCAGCTCCGCGGCGTCACCCGCCCCGACCTCGTAGGAGATCTGAACAAGGAGGAGCTCGGCCTGCTCGAGGTGTCGGTCGGCACCTTCGCCGGGTTCATCTTCCTCAACCCTGACCCCGACGCCGCGCCCCTGGCCGACTTCCTCGGCCCCGAGGCCTTCGAGATGATCGAGCCGTACCACCTCGAAGACATGGTGACCGTGCTCGATGTTCGGGAGGCGATCGACTGCAACTGGAAGGTCGTCGTCGACGCCTTCCAGGAGGGCTACCACATCCAGGCGATCCACCCCGAGCTGCTCCAGATCGTCGTGATCGACCCCACGACCAACCGGTTTCGCTTCTGGGGAGACCACGAGGTGGCCTGCGCGCCGTTCGCCGTCGCCGACGCCAGCCCCGAGGACGAGTACGAAGGTCTCAAGAGCCTGCCCGACACGTTCCCCACCGTCACCGGCTACCTGCCTCGACTGGCCGAGCTGGTCGACGGCTACCGAAACGCTGACGGTGAGATCGAGTATCCCGCGGGGGTCACCGGCCGGATCCTGCTCCAGCAAGCGACCAGGGAGACGCTCACGGAGATGGGGCTGGATGTCTCAGCGCTCACGGATGCGCAGATGACAGACAACCATGGCTGGCTGCTCTTCCCCAGCTTCTTCATGACGGTCCGAGCCGCCGAGGCCACCGTCATCACAGCGGTGCCGCACCCCGATGGGGACCCGAACCGCTGCATCTGGCACATCCGCAGCTTCATGTGGCTGCCCGAGGAGTACCGGGAGGACTTCAAGACGACCCCGGTCGTCGTGGACGAGCCGAACACCTACCCGTACTTCCGTGCCCTGCAGCAGGACTACGACCAGATGCCCCGCCAGCAGATCGGGTTGCGCAACAACCGCCTGGAGCACCTCTCGCTCGTGCGCGAGGAGATAAGCGTGGCCCGCTTCCACACCGTCCTCGACCGCTGGCTCGCCGGCGAAGGAGCCGTCCGATGATCACCACTCTCGTCGACGTGGAGAGCATCGCCGGTGACCACACCGGACCGTCTCGCGCCGTCCTCGAATACACGCTCGTCATGAAGCGCATCATCGACAGCGCGAAGGAGCCCGGTTTCGACGAGAGCTCCTGGGGCCCCTTGGCGGGGCTCGTCGACCGAGACGCCTTCATCCGCGTCGGACCGTTCAAGGACGAGATGACCTGGCCCGAGTACGTCGCGTTCCTCACCGGCTGGGCGCCCAGACGCCACTGGGAGTGCTCCTTCCGGCGGATCACCGAGAAGGGCAACGTCGTGTTCCTCGAGCTCGAGGAGCGCAGCCAACCTGGCGACTCGAGCGTCGCCGCCAACTCGCTGTCCGTCTACGAGCTCGACGACGCCGGCAGGATCCGCCACCTCGACGTCTATCTCCAGATGCCGGCCCCCGCTGGAGCATCGAAGTGAGGCGGCTCATGGCGGTGGCAGCGACGTTGGCGCTGCTGGCGGGCGCGTGCGGCGGCGGCGACGAGACGACCGAGGACGACCCCGCGGGCGCCACATCCGGTGGAGATCAGGTCGACGAAGGTGCCGAGGAGCTCGACTACGCGTCCCTCGGCCTGTGGGACGACGGGCCCTGCGAAGAATCGCTCGAGCCC